>CATZKS010000001.1 GCA_958421035.1 uncultured Collinsella sp.
AAGAGAAGAGGCGGGGCATGCCCCGCCTCTTACACCACATCTCTGCGCGCTACCTCCCTAACGACTATTCTGGAGGGCTGTGTGCAAAAAAGGGCAAATATGAGTACTGTTGCCATTATGGTTGCATTTATTGTACTCAAAAATGAGGTTCCTGATAAGATTTAATACTATTAGGCGTCTCCTTTATTGTACATATGGGGAGAAATAACGCCGTCTACGGACGCTTGGGGCGTTGAATGACCCCCGAAATGATTAAAATCGCTGTTAGTAAATAAGTAGCAGTACTCATATTTGCCATTTTTTGAACACGGTCCTCTAAGGAGACCTTTCCAGAGACGTCAGACGGCCTCAAACAGCCATAATCCAAAGGCCATCTCAAACAACTAGTCATTTAAGAACGTCCCCAATGACTACCTCTGCAAAAAACTGTACACCAGCATCCAAAGATGTCGAAAAATGTCGACTTTGGATGCTGGTGTACATGTTTAGGCCGTATGGGGTGGGGCCTTGGACGGACGGGATGCGCGTGTTAGAGCAGGTTTTTCTGTGCCCACGCGATGATGTCACTCGACTCGTAGAGTGGCTTGCCGTCGATGAACAGGCAGGGAACCTGGCGCTTTCCGCCGACGGCGATGAGTGTCTGCTCGGCTTCGATATCGGTCGAGATATTGCGCTCGGGAATGGTCACGCCGTTATCCGCCAGGAAGCGCTTGACTTTTATGCAATACGGGCAGCCGGTCATAACGTAGAGCACGAGCTCGTGATCAGTCGCCATGGGTCTCCAATCGGTTGAGGTTTCGATTGAAATACCCCAAGCCGCCGCGATCTATGCACGCGTCAACGACGACTCGATGGCCTGAACTAGAAACGCCGTGGCTCCGGTGCCGCAGGGCTTGTCGTAGTAGTCAACAAAGCGCTGGTCGGCAAGATAGCCATGGGCGAGGCCCAGGTACGCCTCGTCTTGGGGCTCGTGTCCCCAGTTAAGGCCAATCCATCGACGGTGCATTGCAACCAGTTTCTGGGCTTCGTTGCTCTCTGGGTCGCCAATGCCCATGGCAATCGAGAGCTGGCCCAGAATAGCGCGTTCAAGTTCCTTCATGTCGTTCCATGTCTCGGGGTCCATGTCCAGCAGCGCTTCGTTTGCCGCATCGACGGCTTCATCGCCGTAGCGCGCCCGGGCCTCGGCGCCGTAGCGCTCCTCGTTTTCCTGCACGGTGCGCCAGCGCTCCAGTTGCGGCAGCACGGCGCCCATAAGCGAGACGGCTTCGTCGAGCGACATACCGGTGTTTTGCGCCAGCCGCGGGGCACAATCCTCGATCATTGTCTCCATCGTGGTCTCGTAGGTGTACTTGCCGTGGTCGTAGCACCACTTGCAGTAATGATCGGTCGCGGCGCCCGCAGCATCGGTACCGCAGTCGTCGGGCGTGAGTATCATGCCGCAGCTCTGGCAATAATGCTCGGGCATTTCGAGCAGGTGAGACAGGGGCTCGCCGGTCACGGCGGCAATGAGCTTCATCATGTCGATGCCCGGTGTGACTTCGCCGCGCTCCCACCGGCTGACGGCTTGGCGTGTGACGAAAAGCCTGGCGGCGAGCTGCTCTTGGGTAAGGTGATGGGCGCGACGGACAGCGATGAGCTTTTCTGCAAAGGCCATAACGGCTCCTTTCTGCTGGTTGATGGCTTAAGCATACGCAGCTGCCGACTCTCTTCCAAGCAACCGTTGGTTGCACGGCGGGGGACCGCGGCGAAAAATTGCGCGCAGCGCCCCACACCTCCATGCCGTACAATGACCGGCATGGAACCTATTGCACACATACATACCGACCTGCCGCAGAAGTTCGGCATTCCGCGCAACAGCTTTTTGGCGCCCCATCTGCAGGGACGCATCCTATTTGAGCCGGAATTTGCCTCCAATGCAGCGGTTGAGGGTCTGGACTCCTTCTCTCACCTATGGCTGCTGTGGCGCTTCGAAAATGGAACGCCCGGCGGCACGGCTAAGGATATAGCTGCCGATGCCAAGTCGCAGGACAGGCCCGGCGCCAACGTCAAGTGGTCGAAGACCGTGCGTCCGCCGCGTCTGGGCGGAGCCGAACGCGTGGGCGTGTTTGCCACGCGCAGTCCGTTTCGCCCTAATCCCATCGGGCTCACCTGCGTCAAGCTCGATCGTGTCGAGCTCACCGACAATGGTCCGATCATCCATGTGCTGGGGGCCGACCTGCGCGACGGTACACCCATCTACGACATTAAGCCCTACATTCCGTTTGCGGACTGCCACCCGGATGCGACCGGCGGCTGGATTGAGGATGCTCCGTGGCAAGAGCTCGATGTTGAGTTTCCGCAGGCGCTACAAGACATGGTCCCGCCCGCAAAGCTCCCCGGCGTGGTCGAGGTCCTACGCCAAGACCCGCGCCGCGCAGGCAGCAAGCACGAGCCAAACCGCATTTACCACTTGGCTTACGCCGGGCTTGACATATCGTTTACGGTCGATGAAACCCAGCTAACCGTAGTCGCCGTCAACGACGCGCAAGACTAGCCAGCCATTCGTCCGCACACGTCAAATTAAGCGCCAAACCTCATGCCAAAACCGCCCGCGCTGGTGGACAATAACGCCTATCGAAACAGCCTACTTTGCACGGGAGTTCAGCATGAAATACGACTTTAGCTCGCTTATCGACCGTCACGGCATGGACTCTATCGCTGTTGACTCTTGGGGCGAGGTCCCCGGTATGGCCCCGAACGCACCCGACGAGGGCTTCGACCGCATACCCATGTGGGTGGCGGACATGAACTTCGCCACGGTGCCCACGGTCCAGGAGCACATCATTCAGCGCGTCCATCACCCCATGTTTGGCTACTTCAATCCGCGTCCCGAGTACTTCGATCGCATCATCGAATGGCAGAGCCGCCGTAATGGCGTCGAGGGCCTGGCACCTGAGCATATCGGCTATGAAAACGGCGTGCTGGGCGGTGTCGTGTCGACGCTGCGCGCGTATGTCCAGCCGGGCGATGCGGTACTGGTCCACAGCCCCACCTACATCGGCTTTACCAAGTCCATCGAAGCCGCGGGCTATCGCATTGTCCACAGCCCGCTTAAGCTCGACGAGCAGGGCGTGTGGCGCATGGACTTTGAGGACATGGAGCACAAGCTCACCCAAAACCTCATTCATGCCGCGGTGTTCTGCTCGCCGCACAATCCCTGCGGCCGCGTATGGGAGCGCGATGAGATCGAGCGCGCCATGGACATCTATCGCCAGCACGATTGCGTGGTGATCTCGGACGAGATTTGGTCCGATATCATTCTGCCGGGTCACAAGCATATCCCGACGCAGTCGGTGAGCGAGGATGCCCGCATGCGCACGGTTGCCCTCTATGCGCCGAGCAAGACGTTTAACCTGGCGGGTCTCGTCGGCAGCTACCACATCATCTACAACGAGACGCTGCGCGACCGCATGTGCGCCGTGTCTAACAAGACCCATTACAACGAGATGAATGTCCTTTCGATGCATGCGCTTATCGGTGCCTACCAGCCGCAGGGCTACGAGTGGGTGGACGAGCTCAACCAGGTGCTTGCCGGCAATATCGAGTACTTCTGCACGTATGCAGAAAAACAATGGAAGGGCGTCGCGTTTTCGCGTCCGCAGGGCACGTACATGGTGTTTCTGGACTGCACCGAGTGGTGTCGCGAGCATGGCCGTGATATTCAGTGGCTGCTCGACGAGGGCGCCCGCGTGGGCGTGGGGTATCAGGATGGCCGTCCGTTCCACGGGCCCTGCCACATTCGCGTGAATCTGGCGCTGCCGCTTTCGCGCGTAAAAGAGGCGTGCGACCGCCTAGACCGCTACGTTTTTGGGGTATAGGGGTCGCACGATTCGGGTACCGCGGCTTGTGCCCATGTCGTCAATGTGCGTGGGCGCATAGAGCGCAGAGGGTTGCGAGTGCGTTTTCCACGTTCGCTACTTTTCTTGAATTTGCTTGCCGCAAAGGTGCTCAATCGTAATTTCATACAGTTGGACGCCTCTGATACTTTGCTTGATTTCCTCTTCGACCTCTTCGGCAGAAGGATAGTACTTGAGGGCAAACTGTCGGACTTTGTCTTCGACAAACGCCGGGTCATCGTTCACGAGGCGGCAACGGCCAAAAACCACGGTGCTCTGAACATAGGGTGCCCAGTCGTCGTCTTTATACCAATCGTTGCCATAGACGGTAAAGCAGACTTTGTCGCTGCGTTTGAGCGCATCGACCTTATGCCCTGCCTTGGCTCCATGAAAGTAAATTTTGTCGTGCTCGGGGTCAAAGTAGTAGTTAACGGGAATGGCGTAAGGATAGCCGTCGTCTCCGTTGACGGCAAAAACGCCGCGCTTGCAATTGACGAGCAGCTCTCGTGCCTCTTGATCGGTGATAGCACGCTTCTTTCTGCGAAGAGGTCTAAACATCGTGGACTTCCTTTCTTTCCGCGTGCTGCGTGCACGACGGTGGGCGGTGTGTCTATATCAAGATACTAGTTCAGGCTGCGAGGCCGACGGGAACGCCCCGTTTTCCGCAGATTGAAACGTGCTCTTGTTTGTCGTGGGAGGATTGTTCCTCACAACCCGTCGTTTAGAAGCGTTCTTGATGACTAGTTCCGTTTGCGGGGGAGGCGTGGGACAATACCGAGCGAACGTGATTGGTTGTCCGTGGAAAGGGTCGCGATGAAAAAGCTCAGGACGCTTGCTGACGTTTTGCGCCAGGCGGGCTTTGTGCGCATTACGGAGCTGTTCCTCGTCTTCTATCTGCTGTGCTCGACGGCTGTCTGGCTGTCCGAGCCCACGACCCTCACGTTTGGCGATGGTCTCTGGTTTAGCTTTGAGACGGTCTCGACCATCGGCTTTGGCGATATCCCGGCCGAAACGCCGGTCGCTCGCGCTATTACCGTCGTCCTGAGCGTTATCAGCATCTTCTACATCGCCATGCTCACGGGTGTGGCGGTGAACTACTGCAATACGCTCATTAAGCTGCGCCAAAAGGACACCATGGCGCGCTTTATGGACGATCTTGAGCATTTGGAAGAGCTCGATCGCGACGAGCTCGCCGATCTTTCGCGTCGTGTGCGCGAATATCGCCGACGCCAACGCTAAAGCGGGCGCCGTGCGTCACGACGAGGGGGATTGCATATGAACATCACGGTATACCTGGGCGCCAGCGTTGGTAACGACCCAGCATTTCTGCCTGCGGTGCAAGAATTGGGCAACTGGATTGGCTCCAACGGGCACGCGCTGGTATACGGCGGGTCCAAATCGGGCCTGATGGGCGCGCTTGCCGATAGCGTGCTCGGGGCAGGCGGACACGTGACGGGCGTTGAGCCGAGCTTTTTTATCGAGGCGGAGTTCCAGCACGAGGGCATCGATGACCTTATCGTTACAAGTGACATGGCCGAGCGCAAAGCCAAGATGATCGAGCTCGGTGATGCGTTCATCGCATTTCCGGGCGGCACGGGCACGCTCGAGGAGATTGCCGAGGTTATGTCCGCGGTATCGTTGGGGCACCTGAGTGCTCCGTGCATCTTGTATAACCTGGACGGTTACTACAACGACCTCAAGGCGCTGCTCGGGCATATGATTGATAAAGGGCTTTCGAGCCCGAGGCGTCAGCAAGGCATCTACTTTGCCGACGATTTGCGCGAGATTGCCTCGATTATCAACGGATAAGTCTTGAGCCTGCCCCACTATGACTCCCAATGGTGCCGTTTGCAGCGCAGATGGTTGGTTCGTTCGGGCAACGCTCACTCTACAATAAAACGTATCTATGTCGACTTTGACCGCGGGAGGACCCGATGGATAACCTTGCCAAACCCACAAACCGCGCGCTGTTTTTGGTTAGCGTTGCCGTGACCGGTGCGTTCGCGGGTGCCGCGGTCTGGCTGTTCTTTTTTGCGATGGAGCATGGTATCGACTATCTATGGACCGAGATTCCGCATATGCTGGGCGTCGCTTCGCCCGAGCTTGCCAGCGGCCCGTTTGGCTTTCTGCCGTACCCGTTTTTTGTCTGCCTGCTGGGCGGCCTGTTAATCGGTCTGTTCGAAAAGATGACGGGCACCAAGACCGATGACCTCAACCAGGTGATGGCTAAGGTTAAGCAAGACGGGCGCTACCCGTACGACAACCTGGGCAAGCTTTCGCTCGCGGCATTGCTGCCGCTGCTGTTTGGCGGAAGTATTGGACCGGAGGCCGGCCTGACCGGCGTTATCGCGGGTCTGTGCAGCTGGGTCGGCGACCGCATGCGTCACTTTGGCGCCGAGTTTAGGGAGCTTACGCTGCTGGGCACCCAGGCTGCCCTGACGGCGCTCTTTACCGCGCCCGTCTTTGGCTTTGTGGCGCCGCTCGCCGGTAGCGCTGACGGCCAGGGCGAAGACGCCCACGATGAGTCCGCGTCCGACGAGATCACCATCAAGCTGCCCAAGGCGCAAAAGACGGTGGTCTATGGCATTGCGATTGCAGGCGGTCTGGGTACCTACCTGCTGCTTGGCCAGCTTGTGGGCGGCGGCATGGGCATGCCCAGGTTCGAGTCCGCCGAGGTGGGCAACCTGGAACTTGTCTGGCTCATTCCGCTGGCGTTGGTCGGCACCGTATGCGGTTGGCTGTACTTTGTCTCCGAGCATGCAAGCGAGGCGTTGTCCCATGCAATAGGGGAGCGTCCTGTCGTCAAGGCCATGCTAGCCGGTCTGACGCTCGCCATCTGTGGCACGGTCCTGCCCTACACCATGTTTGCCGGCGAGACTCAGGCCGATGTGCTCATGGAAACCTATCTGACCATTCCCGCCGGCGTGCTTATTTTGACCGGTCTGGTTAAGGCCATGCTGACCCCCGCCCTCATCAATATGGGCTGGCGCGGCGGCCATTTCTTCCCCGTCATCTTCTCGGGCGTAAGCCTGGGCTACGGCTTTGCCGTCCTCACCGGCGCCGATCCGGTCTTTTGCGTCGCCGTCTGCACGGCATCGACGATGGGTGCGGTCATGCGTCAGCCGTTCATGGTTGTGGGCCTGCTGCTTATGTGTTTCCCACTCAAGGGTATCGTCTGCATGATCATCGCCGCAGCCATTGCCGCCGGCATTCCACTGCCCAAGCCGCTGCGCAAGTAATACGGTGGCGCACGCCGGGGACATGCCGTTTGCCACGGATTTGCGGGGAGGGGTGGCAATCGTGCCCTTCGTGGATTGAGGCTCGCGTCGCTACAGGTCGCGTGCTCGATAAACCTTGGTGCTGACGGTGCAGCTGATTGCGCATAGCGCGAGGGCCAGCACGGCAATTCCTGCGCACAGACAGCCAAGAACGGCAGGATCGGGATTCGCTCCGGCAATCGACATAAGCCAGTTGCTGATGGGGTTGGAGGAGCTCAGCGTGGCCATGGCAAGGCACCCGAGCAGGGCAAACAGGCCAACGGATAGGCGCAGCGCCTCCATGTGTCCAAATCGAAAGAACAGCGGCTGTGCCAAAAACACCATCATGAGGGAGATGAGCATCGATGCCGCCGAGGCGGTTGCGATTTCAAAGATCGTCTGGCATGTCGAAGGGATGCCCATGGGGTCGAAGAGCGGAAGGGCGAGGATGTTCAGAAGCGTAGCCGCGCATGCCATGACGACCGAGAAGACAACGATGCACAGGTAGCGTGCGCAAATAATGTCTTTGCGCGAGAAGGGTAACGTTGCTCGATAACGCTCCCAGCCGTTTTGGTTATCGTAGCCAGCTAGCGAGTTCATGATTATGATGGGCGACATTGCGCTGACGGCGCAGGCGCCGGCGCTCATACCGGAATCGCCGTCTGTCGCGTTGGCAAGGGTCAATACGACGAATATGAACAGGCCGACGCCCGCGATGCTCGGGAGAAACGAGCGCATGATGGCGGTCTCGGACATAAAGGCGCGTTTCATTTCGAAGCTCCTTTCAGCGTGAGGCGTAGATAGTCGTCAATGGTTGCCCGATCGCAGGGAATCTCGGGGAAGGCCTCGAGCGTTTCGCGACGGTTGGGCACGAGCACGTCCACGCTATAGGCGTGGTGGGCGGCACGGGCGCCTTCGACGCAAGCCATAAGCTCGGCGGCCTGCGCTTGGGTGCAGTGGGCGATGCCGGCGCGGTCGGTAATGTCCTCGCGCGGCAGATCAAACACAATCGAACCGTTATCGATGCAGATGATGCGGTCGGCGGCACGATCGAGGTCGGACGTAATGTGGCTCGAGAGCAGCACGCTGTGCTGGCCGTCGGCGACAAAGGCAAGCAGCTCATCGAGCAGCTCCTCGCGTGCCATGGGATCGAGGCCCGCGGTGGCTTCGTCCAAAACGAGCAACTTGGCATTGTGACTGAGTGCACAGACAAGCTGCAGCTTCATGCTCATGCCGCGGGAGAGGTCCTTGACCTTTGCCTTGGGATCCAAGCCAAATCGGTCGATGAGGCTGGCGAAGGTGCCGTGGCTCCAGGTGGGGTACGCCGGGCTTACGAGTGCCTCAACTTCGGTCACCTTGAGCGTGGAAGGGAAAGGACACGTGTCCAGCACGAGGCCGACACGGGCGTGCAAGCAACGCTGCGCTTCATCGGGCGCGTCGGCGCCACAGTGCTGCCCAAACAGGTACACCTCGCCGGCATCGAGCTTTATAAGCCCGAGCGCGGCGCGAATGGTCGTTGTCTTGCCGGCGCCGTTTGCGCCTACAAAGCCAACGATCTGGCCGGGCTCCACAGCGAGCGTGACGTCGCGTAGTGAAAAGCGGTCGCTCACACGGCGTGAGATGCCTTTGAGTTCTAAAAGGTTTTGCATGGTATAGCCTTTCTTGCAGATGGCTACTGCATGGTTTCGGGGGCTACCAGGTCGAGCATCTCGTGCAGTTTGTCGCGCGTGACGCCCAGGGTTTCGGCTTGGCTCGCCGCTTTCGCAAGTAGCTCTTCGATATGGCAGAGCTGGTTTTCGCGCAAGAGTTCCTGGTTGCCCTCGGCGACAAAGCAGCCCTTGCCCTGCACGGTGCAGATAAACCCGAGCTGCTCCAGGTCGGCGTAGGCGCGCTTGGTGGTGATGACGCTCACACCCAGGTCGCTCGCGAGTGCACGGATGCTGGGGAGTTTGGCTCCCGCAGCGAGCGTGCCCGAAAGGATCTGAGCTTTGACCTGCGAGGATATCTGCTCGTAGATGGGCTTGTCGCTCGAATTGGATAGGATGATGTCCACAGCGGCTCCTTAGCTGTTGGGCTACACGTGTATATAACCGGTAAGCACAGTATATATACACTATGCACAGTTGTGCAAGAGACAAATTCGGATTGTCCGCTCGTTCATTCATCTCAATCTGTAACATCTGGAACCGATTTGGACGGCTACCTGTTACAGATTGAGATTTTGCTGGCGGGCCCCACCTGGTTGTCTCAATCTGTAACAACTGGAGAAGATTTTGGCTGCTAGATGTTATAGATCGAGACATTGGCCACCCGTCTATCCTTATATCTCAATCTGTAACAGATGGACCCGTTTTGAGTGGCTAGATGTTACAGATCGAAATCTTTCTGGGACGCCCACCTGTTTGTCTAAATCTGTAACAGGTAGAGGTTCAAAAACCGTCTAGATGTTACAGATCGAGACAATACTGCTGCGGAGTGCCGCCATCGACTGCTACCCTAGGCCCTAACTGATGAATTTGTCCTGATAGGCGCCCTAGAGCGGGATTTCGCGGCTACAATAGTGCGGTTACAACGACGTAATGCACTCAATGCAAGAAAGGATCCGCATGGCAAGCCTGTCGGATGAAATCTCGTCGCGCCGCACATTCGCGATCATCAGCCACCCGGACGCCGGTAAGACCACGCTTACCGAGAAGCTGCTGCTCTATACCGGCAGCATCCAGACTGCCGGCTCGGTTAAGGGCAAGAGCTCGGCCAAGCATGCCGTCTCGGACTGGATGGACATCGAGAAGGAGCGCGGTATCTCCGTTACCTCCTCGGTGCTGCAGTTCACCTACAACGGCGCCTGCGTCAACATCCTCGATACCCCCGGCCACCAGGACTTCTCGGAGGATACCTACCGTACCCTTATGGCCGCTGACGCCGCAGTCATGGTCATCGACGGCGCCAAGGGCGTCGAGGCCCAGACCAAAAAGCTCTTTAAGGTCTGTACGCTGCGTCACATTCCCATCTTCACTTTTGTGAACAAGCTCGACCACGAGGCTCGCGATCCGTTTGAGCTCATGGAGGAGATCGAGAATGTCCTGGGAATCAATACGTATCCCATGAACTGGCCGATCGGCAGCGGCCGCAACTTCCGCGGCGTGTTCGACCGTCAGACCCGTCGCGTCATTGCCTTTGAGGGCGACGGTCACGCCAACGCCACCAAGAAGGTCGCCGAGGTCGAGGCCGAGCTGGGCGATCCTTCCATGGATGAGCTCATCGGCGAGGAGAACCATAAGAACCTGATGGATGACATCGAGCTGCTCGATGGCGCCGGCGACGAGCTCGACTTGGATGCCGTGGCCTGCGGCAAGCTGAGTCCGGCGTTCTTTGGCTCGGCGCTCACCAACTTTGGCGTGGAGCCCTTCCTTAAGGAGTTCCTGCGTCTGGCCCCGACACCGCGCGCCTATACCGATACGCTCACCAGCGAACCGGTCGATCCCTGCCGCGATGACTTTAGCGGCTTTGTGTTTAAGATCCAGGCCAACATGGACAAGAACCACCGTGACCGTATCGCCTTTGTGCGCATTTGCTCGGGCAAGTTTGAGCGTGGCATGGACGCCTTTCACGTGCAGGGCAACCGCAAACTCAAGCTTGCCACGGGCACGTCGATGATGGCCGATGACCGCGCCATCGTGGACGAGGCGTACGCGGGCGATATCGTGGGACTGTTCGATCCGGGTATCTTTAGCATCGGCGACACCGTGTGTTCCGGCAAGCGCTACGTGCAGTATCCGCAGATTCCGACGTTTGCCCCCGAGATGTTCGCTCGCATTACGCAGGTCGACACGCTCAAGCGCAAGCAGTTCGTCAAGGGTATGGAGGAGCTTGCCCAGGAGGGTGCCATCCAGATCTTCCGCGAGCTGGGCGCCGGCATGGAGAGCGTCATCGTGGGCGTGGTCGGCGTACTGCAGTTTGAGGTGCTCGAGCGCCGCCTCAAGGCCGAGTATCGTGTTGAGGTTCGTCGCCAGCCGCTGCCCTATACGGACATCCGCTGGATCCAGAATGACCCCGATACCATCGATATCCCGGGCCTTTCGCTCACGCGCGACACCCTGCGCGTCGAGGACATGCGCGGCGGTAAGCTGCTGCTGTTCACGAGCCCGTGGAACGTGGACTGGGCAACCGACCACAACCCCGACCTGATCCTGTCGGAGTTTGGCAACGTGGCCTTTTAGCGCATCGGCGCGGTGGCCCTGCGGGGCTGCCGCGCCGTTTACTTGCCTGATGCCGTATGAGCGGCTATCATACCCACCGTCGTCTCAAGACCGGGGCGTCCGAGCAGTTCGGGTCCGATATCCTGCTCGTTAAACCTAAAACCAAAGGAGTACATAATGATCAAGAAGGTCATGGAGGACTACAAGGTCCTGCTGCGGAGCATTCCCGCGGCAACGGTTTCGCTGTTTTTCGTGAGCGTCATCATGATGAACCTGCTGGCCAACAAAGAGCTTATCAGCCTGCCGTATCTGGCACTCGATTGCGGCTTTGTGGTGAGCTGGGTTTCGTTTTTGTGCCAGGACATGATCTGCAAGCGCTTTGGCGCCAAGGCATCCATCAAAATCTCTATCCTCGCGCTGCTGGTCAACCTGGCCGTGAGCCTGTGCTTTTGGGCATGCTCGCTCACGCCCGGTATGTGGGGCGCCTACTACGACACCGGCATGATCGAGGTCAACACCGCCCTTAACGCCACCATCGGCGGCACCTGGTACGTGGTGCTGGGCTCTTCGCTGGCAATGCTCGTTTCTGCCGTGGTTAACTCCACGCTCAACCAGTCGCTCGGCCGCATGCTCAAAAAGAATAACTTTGCGAGCTTCGCCTTCCGCTCCTATGTGTCCACGGGTGTTGGCCAGTTTATCGACAACTTGGTCTTTGCCATTGTGGTGAGCCACACGTTCTTTGGTTGGACCTGGGTGCAGGTCCTTATGTGCTCGCTGACCGGCGCTGTTGCCGAGCTGCTGTGCGAGGTTTTCCTGAGCCCCGTGGGCTACAAGGTCGTGCGCGGCTGGGAGCGCGAGAATGTGGGCTCCGAGTACCTCGAGCGCCACGCAACCGCCTAAAGAGCAAGTATGCGGGTTTTGATCACGGGTGCTTCGGGCGGTATCGGAGCCGCATGCGTGCAACGATTTTTGGACGAGGGCCACGAGGTCGTGGGCTTTGATTTGCTACCGGCGGCGATCAAACACGAGCGCTACCGCCATCTGATCGTTGATGTTCGCAAGCCGGACGCGTTTCCAGACGATCTTGAACCCCAGGTGATCGTGAACGTTGCCGGTACGCAGGATTCGGCTGACGACATCGCCGCCAACCTGTATGGCACCATCAACGTGACCGAGCGCTACGCCTTTGCGGGGGAGGGGCTTGCCGCCAAGCCGGCGCCGGCTATCAAATCCGTGGTCAATGTGGGGTCGGCGAGCGGGCATACGGGATCGGAGTTTCCTGCCTATGCTGCCAGCAAGGGCGGCGTTATCGCCTACACCAAGAACCTTGCAAACCGCCTGGCACCGCAGGCCATTGCCAACAGTGTGGACCCGGGCGGCGTTATCACGCCGCTCAACCGTTGCGTGATGGAAGACGAACACCTGTGGAACCAGATTATGGAGCTCACGCCGCTTAAGCGCTGGGCCACCGCCCAAGAGATCGCCGAGTGGATCTACTTTGTGGGCGTGACCAACCGGTTTATGACCGGGCAGAGTCTGCTAATCGATGGCGGCGAGGCCGGCCGCACACAATTTATTTGGCCCGAATAGGAAATGCGCCCGATGGAAAGCCGTCGGGCGCATTTTTGATGTATCGATTGTTAGCCGAGGCAAGTCCAGTTGACGGGGGTCGAGTCGTGCTGTTCGAGTAGCCGATTGGCTGCCGAGAAGGGACGCGACCCCATAAAGGCGGGGAGTTCTGCCGTGGCGCGGTTGGCCGAAAGCGGCGAGGGGTGCGTGGAGGCCAGGCAGAACTTGCCGGTTGCCTCGCCCGCACCAGTTGCGACGAGCTTGCCTTCGACCATCTGCTGAGCAAAGCAGCCCCATGCCAAAAAGACTACCGGCTGGGGCAGCTGACAGCAGCGTTCGATAACGTAGTCGGTGAGCGTGCTCCAGCCCAGTTTGGCGTGCGAGTTCGCGGCATGCTCGCGCACGGTGAGCGTAGTGTTGAGGAGCAGGATGCCCTGTTGTGCCCATGGCGTTAGGTCTCCCGTGACGGGAATGGGGCAGCCCAGATCGGCTTTGAGCTCCTTATAGATGTTGCGCAGGCTCGGCGGCAACTTGGTTTGCGTTGCGGGGACCGAGAACGACAGCCCCATGGCCTGGTTGGGTCCGTGATAGGGGTCTTGACCTAAGATGACAACCTTGACCTGGTCGGCCGGCGTGTAGGCTAGGGCATTGAGGATGTCGTCTTGTGCCGGGTAGATGGTCTGTTCGGCACGCAAGAGGGCGATGCGCTCGAGCAGCTGGTTCGTAGTGTCACGTACCGGCTGCGGCGCATCGCCCAACCAAG
Organism: uncultured Collinsella sp.; assembly: GCA_958421035.1. Classification (GTDB taxonomy): domain Bacteria; phylum Actinomycetota; class Coriobacteriia; order Coriobacteriales; family Coriobacteriaceae; genus Collinsella. The sequence goes on from CATZKS010000001.1 coordinate 13,664, forward strand.
TTGCTATGTTGCGGTCGCGGGTCGCGGTGTCCATGGGGCTCCTTTATGGCAGATGCTCTGTTGGCATCTATTGTAAAGGCGCACCGGTTGCCTTTATGCCACGGCTGTATGAAGAGCGGGGTCTACGAGACGCGCTCGGGCGCTCCTGCCATGCGAGCCTGTCCATGTGCGCGGAGGCGCGGAAGCTCGACGGTTGCTACCATGACGCCGGTGAGGATGAGGGCGGCGCCAAAGAAGGCGATGGGGCTCAGGACCTCGCCGACCAGGAAGAACGAAAAGACGGCGGAGCAGACCGGCTCGAGCGAGAAGGCGAAGCCAGTGGTCTCGGCGGGCACGTGGGGCTGCACGAGCGTCTGGGTGATAAAGCCGTAGGCAGAGCAGATGAGCGCGAGGGCAACGACGACCACGATCTCGCTGGGCGTACTGGGAAGTGCGAAACCGCCAAAGACGCATGCGGCAATGCCCGAGAACAGGCCGCCAAAGCCCAGCTGCCAAACGCCCAGGGACAGCGGATCGACTTCTTCGACAAAGCGCTTGGCCACGATAATGTGGCTGGCATAGATAAAGGCCGAGAGCAGCATGATGATCGCGCCGGGATTCAGGCTGGTAAAGTCGGCGCCCGAGAGCAGCAGCATGCCGCAGGTGACGATAGCCGTGCCGATGAGCACCTTGCGCTCGGGGGCGCGGCGCAGCAGGGCGGCGTTGGCAAACGGCACGATCACGACCGTCAGGCTCTGCAAAAAGCCGGCAGTGGAGGCAGAAGTGAGGCTAGAGCCCAAGCACATGCAGGTGAGCTCGGTTGCCATAATGGCGCCGATGATAGCGGCACGAACCATAAGGTCGCGGTTGATGCGGAACGCGCGCTTGTGGAAGAGCAGCAGACAGGCCACAAAGGCGATGATGCAGCGCAACGCGACGATGCTCGTGGCGTTCATGCTGTCCATGCCGATCTTCATGAGGGGATACGAAAAGCCCCATGCGACGGGAACGGAAAATGAGAGCGCGATTGCTTTTTTGCGATCCATGGGACTCCTTTTGTTACAGAACGGTTTCGCACAAAGGATTCTGCTCTCAGATGTTGATGTAGTAAAGCGAATGTATCTTCAGTATGATTAAGAAACGCTAAAGTAGGCGCGAAAAGCGCTGGCAAAACGTTTTACGGCTGCATTGATGTGGAGGCACGATGGCATCGCGGTATCAGATTGTTTGTATGGTGGTCGACCGCGGCAGCCTTAAAGGCGCGGCGGACGAGTTGGGCTATACGCAAAGTGCGGTGAGCCAGGCCGTCAAGGCGCTCGAGCGCGAGCTGGGCACCACGCTTATCGAGCGCGGAAAGCAGGGCGTTTCGCTTACGCGCGACGGTAAACAATATCTGCCGTACCTGCGCCAGATTGTGACCGCCGAGCTCGAGCTCGAGGGCAAGCGGCAGGAGCTGCTGGGGCTTTCGTCGACTGATATTCGCATCGCGACGTTTACCAACGTGAGTCGAACCGTGTTGCCGCGCGTGATCCGCGATTTTGGAGCCCTGCACCCGGGCGTACGCTTTACCCTCAAGCAGGGCGATTACACGCGCAACGCCCAGTGGGTGCACGATGGCGTGGTTGATTTTTGCTTTACGGCACGCGGATTTACCGCTGGGCTCGAGAAGCGCGTGGTCTATCACGACGAGTTGGTGGCATTGTTGCCGGCCGCGCATCCGCTGACGGCAAAGGAAAAGGTGACACTCGCCGACCTGGCGTCCGAGCCGTTTGTACTGCTGGATGAGGGCGAACAGAGCCTGGTGCTCGATGCATTTGCGGCGCATGGGCTGTCGCCGCACGTGACGAGCGAGGTGACTGACGACTACACCATCATGGCGATGGTGGAGGAGGGCCTAGGCGTGAGCATGCTCTACCGTCGTACTGTGGAGGGCATGCGAGCCGATATTCGTGTGCGGCCCATCGTGCATGCCCCCTCGCGCGACGTGGTGGCCGCCTGGCGCAGCTGGGACACCATGCCTATCGCCACGAGGCGCTTTATCGACTATATGAGCTCGCATATTGTCAATTAATGACTGTCGTGGCGTTGAGTGCGGTGTTTAGCGGGCTGTCGCTTTGGCTTGGGTGGCGCGATAGGTGCGTGCCGGGTGGCAAAGTAGTACCGCCACGACCATAAAGAACGCCGTGGTGCCCAGGCTGATGGGGTAGACCATCATGATGTTCGCAAAGGTGCGGAAGTGCGGGAACACGCAGAACACCCAGTAGAAGCGGATGCCGCAGACGCAGATCATGGTGATGAGGGCGGGTGTGAGCGAGATGCCAAAGCCGCGCAGGTAGCCTGACATGTTTTCGTAGAACATGCTAAAGGCGTACGCCGGGAAGATCGAGCACACGCGGATATAGCCGATCGAGACGATGTTGGGATCGCTGTTGAACAGCGACAAGATCTCGCGCCCCAGGCCGACAATAACGATGATCGTGGTGAGCGCGACGATACCGCCTTCGACCAGGCAGACCTTGAGCGTTTTGGTGCAGCGGTCGATCTGGCGGGCACCGTGGTTTTGTCCCACAAAGGTGGTGCACGCCTGGCTAAAGCTGTTGAGCAGGTTGTAGCATACGTACTCCAAGCTCATGGCGGCGCTCGATGCCGCCATGACCTCGGTGCCCAGGCTGTTGATGGCGGACTGGATGATGATGTTGGCGACGGCAAAGACGGCGCTTTGGATGCCGGCTGGCAGGCCGATCTTGACGATGCGCTTGAGGGCGACGGGGTCGATGGCCAGGTCGCGTGGGGTGACGCGGACGACGGAGTCGGTCTTGAGCAGGCGGATAAAGAGTGTGGCGGCGCTGACGGTGTAGGCGATGGCGGTGGCGATGGCGACGCCCGCGACACCCCAGTGGAGTACGGGGACAAAGATGAGGTCCAGGCCAATGTTGAGGACGGTGGACACGGCAAGCGCCTGCAGCGGCATGCGGGTGATGCCGACGGAGCGGAAGATCGCAGCCTCAAAGTTGTAGAGCAAGATCGAGGGCATGCTCAGCAAAAAGACGCGCAGGTAGAGCGAAGCGAGCGGCATGGTTTCGGCGGGAACGTTGAGGGCGGCGAGCATGGGCTCGGCAAAGATCTCGCCCAGCGCGATGACGACAAAGCCCACGAGCGCCATTAAAATCGAGGTATGGACGGCGCGTTTGACCATGTTCTGATCGTTGCGGCCGATAGCGTTGGCGATGACCACGTTGGAGCCAAGCGACATGCCAATAAACAGGTTGAGCATAAGACTGGTAAGCGGAACATTGGAGCCGACCGCCGCCATGGCGAGGGTTCCCTGGTCGCCCGAGAAGTTACCGATAATGACCGTGGCGATGAGGTTCGACAGCTGCTCCAAGATGCTCGTGGCGGCCACGGGGAAGGCGAACAGGGGAATATTGCGCCACAGCGAGCCGGTGGTCATGTCAATGTGCTTAGATACGGTATCAGCCATACGCTCTCAATCTCTAACATGCTATATCGTGCTTATTTGCGCAGACGATGATACTCCTAATCGACTAGTCGTTGGGGGCGTTCTTAAACGACTAGTCATTCAAGAACGTCCCCAATGACTAGGTGGGGAAGGCGTGCGACAATAGTGGGCGTTGTGTTGTTCGCGCTAAGGAGTAGCCATGTTGTTGTGTCCCGTTTGCCATGAGCCGTTGGTGGATGACGAGCGCGGTGCTGCATGTGCGGGCGGACACCGGTTTGACCGTGCTCGCGAGGGCTATCTGTATCTGCTGCGTTCGTCCAAGAGCGGCGACTCAATGGGCGATCCCAAGTCTCAGGCGCGCAGCCGTCGTGACTTTCTGAACCGTGGTTACTATGCGCCGTTGCGCGATGCGATGGTTGAGTTGGTGCGCGAGCGGGTGTCTGGGCGTGCCGCGTCTACGAACGACCCCATGACGCTGCTCGATATTTGCTGTGGCGAGGGCTACTACACCAGTGCCATGGGCGCGGTGCCGGGCGTGGATGCTTACGGTTTCGACCTGGGCAAAGAGATGGTGCGCCTTGCCGCCAAGCGCGGCGATGCGACCTACTTCGTGGCCAACATGAAGGATATCCCCGTGGCTGATGGCGCCTTCGATATGGTGACCGAGCTCTTTGCTCCCTTTAACGAGCGTGAGTTTGTCCGCGTGCTGGCACCCGAAGGTTCGCTCTACACCGTGGTGCCAGGTGCCCGTCATCTGTTTGGGCTCAAGGAGGTACTCTACGACACGCCATATCTCAATGACGAGAAACTGCCGAAGACTACTGAACTCGAGTTAGTCGGAACGCAGCGGGTATCTGCGAATATTACGCTTCAGACCCAAGCCGACATCGAGGCGGTGTTCCAGATGACGCCGTACTATTACCGCACACGACCTGCCGATAAAGAGCGCCTGGCAAACTTGGACACCCTTCAAACCGACATCGACTTCATCATCGCCGAGTACCGCCACAGCTAACAACCTGCCAAAAAGGGACAGGTTTATTTTGGCAGGTTTTATCTGGGTAAACGTAAAGGGCCGACCGCGTTGCTACGCGATCGGCCCTTTTTATTGGCGTATATACCAGAGTCGCTGAGCGATTGACACGGATGCGGCTTAGCTCAAACGGTCCATGCCCTCTTTCTTGACGCGGTTGGCGAGTACAAAGTAGATAATGCTGACAATCAAGCCGGTAAAATCGGGGATGCTTGAGCCAGTCCCACCCAAGAGGGGCAGGGAGAGGAGCAGACTGATGACCGAACATGCTAGGCAGACGATGGACCAGATCCAGACAACGCCAGCCTTGGCGGGATTATTTGCCGCGCGGATACCAAAGACAGCGGTCACAATTTCGACGACGCCCAATACGATGACGACGACGCAAGAGGCGATCATGGCACCCGTGATATCGCCTGCCGCGCTGCCCGCAAAGAGCGCTGTAGCACCCATGCCTGCACTTAGAATGCCGACGACAAAGAAGAAGAACGATAGGATTTTGAGTAATTTGCAGGCGTTGCTCATGGCTGGTCCTTTCGATACGGGTACGGCCGGTCTGGTGCACCCCATGTGCCGCACATATGGTGAAGCACATTGTAGTTCAACGCGGCGATGCATGCCCCTGAAAGCGCTTTGAGCCCGCGCAGCCCCCAACCTTTCAAAAGGGAAAGCTGGGCGTAAGCCAAATCGATGGCAGCTCATGTGCGGCGCTGAGATGATGAGGCCGTAACAAGGAGCTGGACCGAAGGAGGAGCCATGATGTACGGAGCAGGGCAGGTGCGTGAGCCGCGGTCGTTGGGAAGGCGCATGGGTGATTCTGTGATCGCTGCCGTGTGCACGGGATTGATGGCGGTGCTTTGCATTGGGATGCTGTGGACTATGTCGCATGTGGGACAATAGCGGACGGTGGGGTGCCGACACAAACGGCGCTCACGTATTCGTTTTGCTTGCTAAGGAGTACCCATGGGCGTCGTCGATCCCTTTTCTGTTGCTCGGGCCGCGGGGCTTGAGCTGACCGGGAAGCCCGAGGGCCTCACGCTCACCGACGGCACGATGGAGCTGCGTGCCGATTTTGGCCGCATGCTGCCGCGACTCAAGCAGGGCCGTCTGCAGCAAGAGCTGTTGGTGAAGGCTGCGCGCACAAAGGGCATCGAGCGACCATGGGCGATTGACGCTACGGCAGGCTTTGGCGAGGATTCGCTGCTGCTGGCGGCCGCGGGCTTTACCGTCGATCTGTATGAGCAGGATTGCGTGATCGCGGCGCTCCTCAAGGATGCCTTGGATCGCGCGGCAGATGATCCGGCGCTTGCGACAGCCGTGGCGCGCATGCGCTTACATGCGGGCGAGGACAGCATTGCCGGCCTTCGCCATACAGCTGAGTTGATCGGACAGGGCGAGCTCACCGCTCCCGACGTGGTGTATCTGGACCCCATGTTTCCCGGGCGCACCAAGAGCGCGGCGGTTAAAAAGAAGTTCCAACTCTTGCATCATCTGGAACAGCCGTGCGCCGATGAGGAGACGCTGGTCGAAGCTGCGCTTGCGGTGCACCCGCGCAAGGTCGTTATCAAGCGACCGGTGAAGGGGCCACTGCTTGCTGGCGTTAAGCCGAGCTATCAACTTGCGGGCAAGGCTGTTCGCTACGATGTTTTGGTGCCGCCGCGCCCGTAGCTTGCGTGCGATGGTTGGCGCTCCGTCAGTGCCGTGCCGATGTGGGGTCTATTTCCAAGGGTGCGACGTCAGGTGCCAGCCGCCGCAGTATTCGCATTTGTAGCAGGCTAAGCCGCGCCGCCCGCGGTTTTCGCAGTCGGCCATAACGGCCTCGGCCTCGGCGCACGTGTCGTAACGGTTTTTGCGTTCGCACGACTTGTAGCGCCAGGCTTCATCGCGCTCGGCGTTCAGGGCGTCGCGGCGCTCGTCTTCGCGCGCAAACAGGTCGCTCATATCGCCGCCGGTGGCAGTGCTCAAAAACTCGCTTTTTGCTTTTGACCAGGCGGCTCGCTTTTTGTTCCCCATCTGCATCGCGCCCCTCTCCAAACGTTGGTATCATTGCTCAATCAAAGTGATACCAATAAACGTGAGGTCGCCGCGTGATGATCAGAAAAACCCTCGATACCGACATTCCCGCTGTCATGGCTATCTATGACGCGGCCCGCGCCTTTATGCGCGCGCATGGCAACGCCACACAGTGGCCCGAGGGCACGCCTTCTGCCGAGCAACTGGCTGCCGATATCGCCGCCGGTGGCAGCTATGTGTGCGAAGTCGATGGCCGCGTGGTGGCGACGTTTGCCTTTTTGCCGGGCCCGGACGAGTGCTATGACGTAATTGAGGATGGTCAATGGCGCAGCGACACTCCGTACGCCGTGCTGCACCGTGTGGCGTCCGATGGCACCGTGCACGGTATCGCGGCTGCGATGTTTGCCTTTGCCAAGGAGCGTGCCGATCACCTGCGCATCGACACACATCAGGACAACCTGCCCATGCAGGGAGCCATCGCCAAGGCCGGGTTTAAGCGCGCCGGTATCGTATATGTGTCGGACGGTACGCCGCGCGTCGCGTTTGATTGGCTGCGCGAGGCATAAGAGCGGAGACGCGTATCAACAATTCGCGCGAACGAAAATGGCTCCGGGTGGGGCCATTTTCGTTCGCTGCGCCGTTTTGAAAGCCGGCTTTCGCAAGGCGCGAACCTACGAAAATCGCCGCGCGGCAACGCGGGGCGATGAGCTCGGTCGGGGGATAGGGCCCGCTTCGCCCGCCGGCCCGTAAATTGTATCATCCAGTGTGGAGCGTGAACGCCCGTTGCCGCGTGCGATGGGCTTGCAATAAGAGGAGAGCCATGTCGAAGCAAGCGGTCGTTGGAATCTTGGCGCACGTCGATGCCGGCAAGACCACGTTGGCCGAGGTCATGCTGTTCAACGCGGGTCGCATTCGCAAGCGCGGCCGCGTGGACGATGGCGATTCGCATCTGGACACGAACGCGATCGAGCGCGAGCGTGGCATCACGATTTTTTCGTCGCAGGCCGTGCTCGACCACGGTGATACCCACGTCATGCTCGTGGATGCGCCCGGCCACGTCGATTTTTCGGCCGAGGCGGAGCGCACGCTGCGCGCGCTTGACTATGCGATTTTGGTTGTGGGTGCCAACGACGGCGTGCAGGGACACACCGAAACCCTGTGGCGCCTGCTTGCACGTTATGACATCCCGACATTCATCTTCATCAACAAAATCGATTTGGAGAATCCCGGCCGCGATGTTTTGCTGGCACAACTTGGGCAACGTCTCTCCGAGGGCTGCCTGGATGCCGGCGAACTGCTGGCGGGCGGGGCCGTTCAGGAGGATGCTGCTGCGTTAGACGAGGAAGCGCTCGAGGAGTTTCTTAAGGCGGGTGAGCTTTCCGTCGCGACGCTGTCGCGCATGGTTGCCGAGCGCAAGCTCTTTCCCTGTTTTGCCGGGTCGGCGCTCAAGGACCAAGGCGTGGACGAGCTGCTGGATGGCATATGCGCGCTGATGCGTGAACAGGCGTGGCTCCCGGAGTTTGCCGCGCGCGTCTATCGTGTCAGCCGCGGGGATCGCGGCGAGCGCTTGGCATGGGTTAAAGTAACCGGCGGCACACTGCATGCCAAGCAGATGATTGGCGGACGTTCCGGTGCCGAGGCATGGGAGCAGAAGGTCGATCAGGTACGCATCTATAACGGCGAGAAGTATGAGCTTGCCCAAGAAGTTGCTGCTGGCGGCATTTGTGCCGTGACGGGCCTTGCGCACGTTCGCCCAGGGGACGCCCTGGGCGCGGAATCCGCGTGCGATGCGCCCGTCATTGCGCCGGTCCTCACCTATACGGTGCTTCCGGGCGAACACGATGTCCACGCGGTGTTCAAAGCGTTGGCCGAGCTTGCCGACGAGGATCCCATGCTCGGCGTAAGCTGGAACACGCATCTTGAGCAGATTCATTTGCAGCTGATGGGCGCCGTGCAACTCGAGGTCGTGCAGCGCGTGCTTGCCGATCGTTTTGGCCTTGCGGTCGAGTTTGAGCCCGGCGGCATTCTCTATAAGGAGACTATTTCGCAGCCGGTCGAGGGCGTGGGCCACTTTGAGCCACTGCGCCACTATGCCGAGGTACATCTGCGTCTGGAGCCGTTGCCAGCGGGTTCGGGCGTGCAGTTCGGTACCGTGACCTCGACCGACGAGCTCGATCTTAACTGGCAGCGTCTGGCACTCACCAACGCCATGGAGCGCGATCACTTGGGCGTGCTGACCGGCTCGCCCATCACCGATGTGCGCATTACGCTCACGGGCGGCCGTGCGCATGCCAAACATACCGAGGGTGGCGATTTTCGCCAGGCAACGTACCGCGCGATTCGCCAGGGTTTGATGCGGGCGCGCGAGGCCGGCGCGGCGGTGCTGTTGGAGCCGTGGTATCGCTTTGAGCTCGAGGTGCCGGGGGAGTGCGTGGGTCGGGCGCTCTCGGATGCCACGCGCATGGGTGCCGAGTACGAGCCGCCGACGATGGCGGGAGACCGGGCGACGCTTGTTGGTCGCGTACCGGCATCCGAGGTGCAGGATTATGCGCTGGAGGTAGCCGCCTATACGAGTGGTCGTGGGCATCTGTACCTAGAGTTCGCCGGCTATGCGGCTTGCCATGATGCTGAGCGCGTCATCGAGGCGGCCGCCTATGAGCCCGAGGCCGATCTGCCCAACACGCCCGATTCGGTCTTTTGCTCTCACGGTGCCGGTTACACGGTCAAATGGTACGACGTACCCGCCGCGGCGCACGTAAAGGTCGATTCCTCTACCTTCCGCCCCTGGCGAGCAGCAGACGCCGAGTTTTTCGGCCACATGTGACAAAGTGACAGTTCCTTTGTCACATGCTATTGGTATAACTTGGTATAAGTTGGTATAACTATTGCCAGGGTTTGCCAATCCGAGGAGGCCGACATGAATCCAAATCCCTTTAAGCCAACGGCAGGCAAGCGGCCTCCGATGCTCATTGGTCGCGAGTCGGTCATCGAAGATTTCGAGGAAGGGCTCGATAACGGCGCCGGAGCGCCGGGTAGGCTCATGCTCATTACGGGAAACCGCGGCTGTGGCAAGACGGTTCTCCTACGGGAGCTGCAACGTCTAGCCAATGAGCGCGGATGGGCGGTTGTCTCCGATTCCGCTTCGCTTGGCTTATGCGATCGCTTAGCCGACGCGCTTCGCTCGAATAAACCCGTTGTGACGTCAATGGAGCTCGGTCCGTCGTTTGGCCGGATGTCGGTCGAGGCGGCGCGAGCAAAGGGCGAGACGTTGCGAGGGCTGGTCAACGAGCGCCTTAAGAAACTCGGTCCAGGCAAGGGCATACTGTTTGCGATTGACGAGGCGCAATCGGCGTCTATCGAGGAACTGGCGGCTCTTGCCGTTCTCTATCAGCAGGTGCTTGGAGATCAGGATGCCACGGGCTTGTCAGATAGCGACCAGCGCGGTCTTGCGCTGGTGTTCGCCGGCTTACCCAGTATGGTTGATGACTTGCTCGAAGAGCCGAGCGTGACGTTTTTGCGCCGCGCCCAGCAGCGTACGCTGGGGGCGATATCTTTGCCCAAGGTGCGCGATTCATATATCCAGACGGTCAAAGACGCTGGTCTTTACGTTGACGCGGAGACGGCGGACCTTGCGGCACGCAAGAGCATGGGGCATCCCTATATGGTTCAGCTGGTGGGATATTACATGTGGCGGTCTGCTGTCCGGCGTGGCTCGCAGGTCATCGAAAGGCGCGATGTCGAGGATGGCCATGCGGATGCCGTCTCCGAGTTCTACGAAGCGGTTGACGCGCCCCTGTATTACGGGCTGCGCAGTCCACAGCGCCTTTTTATCGAGGCCATGGCGGTTGACGAGGGCAAACCGACGCGCATGGCGGATATCATTGAGCGCTGTGATCGTACCCAGAGCTGGGCGAGTAAATATCGCGCAAGCCTGATTCGCGAGCGCGTCATCGAGGCTGCCGGATACGGCCTCGTCCGGTTTACCGTGCCCATGCTGGGCGCGTACGTTCGCGATCGAGTTTTATGGCATGAGTAGGGTGATAAAGGTGACGGAACAGAAGATGAGCCCGCAGGCTATCGAGGTGCGTGGCGCGCGCGTTCATAACCTTAAAGACATCGATATCGATATTCCGCTGGGAAAGCTTGTGGGCATTGCCGGCGTGTCGGGTTCGGGCAAGAGTTCGCTGGCGCTGGGGGTTCTTTATGCCGAGGGCTCGCGCCGTTACCTGGAGGCGCTCAGCACCTATACCCGCCGTCGCCTGACGCAGGCCGAGCACGCTCAGGTGGATGAGGTATTGCACGTGCCGGCGGCTCTCGCATTGCATCAGCGCCCCAGCGTGCCGGGCGTGCGTTCCACCTTTGGCACCATGACCGAGCTCAACAATAGCCTGCGTCTACTCTTTAGCCGCTGCGCCCATCACGTGTGCCCGCATTGCGGGGCGCGTGTGGAGCCGAGCCTTAACGTGGCTGCGGGCCTGTCGCTCACGTGCCCCGCATGCGGCCGCGAGTTCTACGCGCCGGGTGCCGAGGATTTGGCTTTCAATAGCGGTGGTGCATGTCCCACCTGCGGCGGCACCGGCGTTATGCATGAGGTGGACGAGGCGAGCTTGGTGCCCGACGAGTCAAAGACTATCAACGAGGGCGCGGTGCTTCCTTGGGGCACGCTCATGTGGGATCTGATGAAGCAGGTGGCCGGCGAGATGGGCGTGCGCACCGACGTGCCGTTTAACCAGCTCACGCCTCAAGAGCGCGACATCGTGTTCCATGGTCCAGCGGTTAAGAAGCACATCCTCTACGTGCCCAAAAACGGCGAGGGCGCTACGCCACTCGACTTTACCTATTACAACGCCGTCTATACCGTCGAGAATGCGCTCGCCAAGGTCAAGGACGATAAGGGCTTAAAACGCGTTGCGCGCTTTTTGCGCGAGGGCCCATGCCGCGATTGCGGCGGCACGCGTCTCTCCGAGGCTGCGCGGCAGCCCCAGGTGCGCGGTATCAATCTGGCACAGGCGGCGGCCATGACTTTGGGCGAGGCGATTGAGTGGGTGCGTGGGGTGCCCGCATCCTTGCCGCCCGAGATGCAGCCCATGGCAGCGGATATCTGCGATTCATTTTTGAGCACGGCCCGTCGTCTGGTCGACCTGGGTCTCGATTACCTTTCACTCGATCGCGCCGGTGCCACGCTCTCCACGGGCGAGCGTCAGCGCGTGCAGCTCGCTCGCGTGGTGCGCAACCGATCGACGGGCGTGCTCTATGTGCTGGACGAGCCTTCGATCGGCTTGCATCCTGCCAATGTCGACGGCTTGGTGGGCGTGATGCGTGATCTGGTGGATGACGGCAACACCGTGGTTGTTGTCGACCACGACACGCGCGTGCTGGCGGAAGCCGACTATCTGGTCGAGATGGGCCCCGTTGCCGGAGCAGGCGGCGGCAATGTGATCGCCGCTGGTACGGTGGACGAGGTCGAGCAATCGCAGGGCAGTCGCATCGCGCCGTTTTTGCGCGCCGAGCCTAAGCGCTTGCGTCCGCAGGTGACTGACGAGGAAATGTTCGACCAGGGCCACATCCGCATGGCAACCGATGCCATCCATACCGTCAAGCCGCTCGAAGTCGATATCCCGCGCGGCCGTCTTGTCGCGGTGACGGGCGTTTCGGGCTCGGGCAAGACGACGTTGGTGCTCGAGACGCTCATTCCGGCGCTTAAGGCCCGGGCAGCTAGCGAGCGCCTGCCAAGACATGTGCGTTGGGTCGATGCCGAAGGCATTGCTCGCGCAAACCTGATCGACGCCACGCCCATCGGCGCCAACGTGCGCTCGACGGTCGCAACCTATGCCGACATCCATGATGAGCTGCGCCGCGCCTTCGCCCGTACGCCCGAAGCCAAGGCAGCCGGCTACAAGGCAGGTGCCTTTAGCTACAACACTGGCACTCTGCGCTGCCCTACGTGCGATGGCACGGGCTCGATATCGCTCGACGTGCAGTTTCTGCCCGACGTCGAGATCGTCTGCCCGGCGTGTCGCGGTTCGCGTTATGCAGACACGGCTTCGCATATCCATCGCGAGGGCAAGGACGGGAGCCTGCTTACGTTGCCGCAGCTCATGGACATGAGTGTGGATGAGGCGCTCGACGCCACGGTGGGACTCAAGAAGGTTCAGGCGCGCTTGCAGACCTTACACGACCTGGGCTTGGGCTATCTCACCTTGGGTGAGCCCACACCGGCGCTTTCGGGCGGTGAGGCACAGCGCCTTAAGCTCGCGAGCGAGATGGGCCGCGTGCAGGACGACGCCGTATTCGTATTCGACGAGCCCACGATCGGACTACATCCGCTCGATGTCCAGGTGCTGTTGAACGTGTTTGACGGCCTCGTTGCCAAGGGCGCCACAGTTATCGTGATCGAGCATGACCTCGACCTTATCCGTAACGCCGATTACGTGATTGACATGGGCCCAGGCGGTGGCGACGCCGGCGGGCAAATCGTCTGCGCCGGCACGCCGGGCGACATCGCGGCCTGCTCCGCAAGCATCACCGGCCGCTACCTATAGGCAATGTGACAAAGGGGCTGCCCCTTTGTCACATCCCTGCAAAGCCCGTTTGTCGTAGCGCCTCGTAGAGGACGATGGCGGCGCTGTTGGAGAGGTTGAGTGCACTGATGCGGTAGTCGTCCGGGTCGACGAAGTTGCCGCAGATGTCCTGTTGAAGGATGGCCTCGTGGCTGCCCTCGGTATGTCCCAGCGATTCCTCGTGGGCTTCCCAGGCCTCGGCGTTATCGAGTGAGTCACAATCGCGCAGCATCGGGATGCGCTCGCAGCGCGCGGGCGCCGCGGCAAGCAGCTCCTCGGGAATGCCCGAGCTCTCGCTGCCAAAGACCAAATAGTCACCGTCACGGTAGGTGCTTTGCGCATAGGTGCGGCGTGCCTTTTTGGTCAGCAGGTGCAGGCGACCATCGGCGGGGGAGAGGCCGTTGCGCGCAAGGAAATCCTCCCAGCTGGCATAGGTCGTCACGTCCAAGTTTTGCCAGTAGCCCAGTCCGGCGCGACGCACCGTCTTGTCGTCGAGCGAAAACCCCAGCGGCTCCACCAGATGCAGGCGGGCGCCGGTAACCACGCAGGTGCGGCCGATATTGCCCGTATTGGCCGGAATCTCGGGCGCATACAGCACAATGTTGAACATGAATCTCCTTGGCATAGAACGAAAAACCACCACGAAGGGGCGCCTTCGTGGTGGTTAGCGGTTACGTGGGCGGGCAAACGCTCGCTTCGATAAACCTAGGCGCGGTGCCAGTCGGTCAGGCAGGCATCGAGGGAGGCGATGAGCGCATCCTTGTCCATGTGACGGCCGATGATGCACAGGCTCGTCATGCGGTCGCCCGTCTCGTCGTCCCAAATCTGCATGATTTCGGGGTTCTCATCGATGATCTTCTGCTTCTCGCCCTCGGGCGCCGAGTCGACAAACAGGCCGTTCTCCATCAGGCGCATCTGGTGGCCGGCCTGCTCAAACATGTAGCACATGTCCGGATCGCCGGTCTGCCATAACGGACCCTTGACGCGAATGACCTCGTCGGGCCACTCCTGCTCAACAAAATCGGTGAACTTCTGCAGGTCAAACGGTTTGCGGCGCGAGTAAACAAAGGTCTCGATGTCGTACTCGAGCACCTCGGGGTCGTCGTGCTCCTCGGGATGCTCCATGGCCTCGATCCAGGCGGCGGAGTTGTAGGCGCGCATAAAGTCGAAGCGGTCGGTGTCGAGTAGCTCCTCCATAGGAACCTCTCCGTTTTGAGCCTCGACGATTACGGCGTCCTTCTGCAGGCTGCGCACAATAGCCTTGAGCTCGGCGATCTGCTCAGGGCTCACGGTATCGGTCTTGTTGAGGATCAGCGTAGAGCAGAACTCGATCTGCTGGATGAGCAAGCTCTCGATGTCGTCCTCGTCAATATCCTCTGCCAGCAGGTCGCGGCCGCCGTTGAACTCGTCATACATGCGGGCGCAATCGACTACGGCCACGATGTTGTCGAGCGCAAGTTTGGGCTCGCCGCCCACTTTGGCCTCGTCGCAGAAGCTCGAGATGGTGTAGGCGATGGGGATAGGCTCGCAAATGCCCGATGCCTCGATGATGATGTAATCGAACTTGCCCGAATCGGCGATGCCCTGCAGCTGGTTGGCCAGGTCATCCGAAAGCGTGCAGCAGATGCAGCCGTTGGTGAGCGGGATGAGGTCGTCGGTCTCGGAAAGGCCGCCGTCGGCGATAAGGCTGGCATCGACGTTGATCTCGCCGATATCGTTGACGATCACGGCGGCGCGGATGCCGCCGTCGTTAGCGAGGATGTGGTTGAGCAGCGTGGTCTTGCCGGCACCGAGGTATCCGGTAAGCATGATGATCTTCACGGGTTTGTTGGGCATGTGCCCTCCTTTGTTAGACATGGCTTACAGTTGAATATTATGCCAAACGCCTGCTCTTATACCCACGCGCCGGCAAATAACACAAGCTACTCCCAGGCTCCCCATACATCGGGGCAATAACCGACGGTGGCCTTTTTGCCGTTGCGCACGATGGGCTCGGCCAAGACCTGCTGGTTCTCGAGCAGCTTGTCGAAGCGCTGACTGGGGGTGAGGTGCTGGATGAGCGCGAGCGTCTCCTCGTCCTTGGCCTTGGGGTTGAGCAGCTTGTCGATGCCGCCGACCGCCTGCATCACGCTCGTGAGCTCGCCCTTGCTCATCTCCTTTTCCTTAAGGTCAATAAACTGCACCTTAATGCGGCGCTCCTTAAAATAGCGCTGGGCCTTCTTGGTATCGAAAGACTTTTTGGTGCCAAAAATTTGCACGTTCACTTATCGGCTCCCGTTCTAACGAATGAAGTTGGTGCGGGCGCGATCGCCTTCGGGGGCTTTGATGCCGGTGGCCTGTCCTGCCTCGATGCAGCGAAGGAGCCAGGCCATGTTTTTGCCGATGTTTCGCATGGTGGCCAGACCCTCGGCGTCCTGGGCGGCCTCGCCCGGCATGGCACCAAAGACGTTGTTCCAGTACGTGGAGGCCACCACGGGCATCTGGTTGATAGTGAAGTACTTGTTGAGTACATCGAAGGTGGTCGACGTGCCGCCGCGGCGGGCGACGGCGACCGCGGCACCTGGCTTGTGCGCAAAGGCCTTGCTGCCTGCATAGAATGCGCGGTCGAGAGCCGAGAGGATGCGTCCGCTGGGATGCGCATAGTAGACGGGGGAGCCAAAGACAAAGCCATCTGCCTGCTCGGCGGCAGCGATCAGCTCGTTCACCAAGTCGTCGTCAAAGGTACAGCGACCGCCGAGCTTGCCGCACTGGCCGCAACCGATGCAGTCGCGAATGGGCTTGGCGCCCAGCTGGAACACCTCGGTATCGATGCCCTCGGCGTTGAGTTGCTCGGCGACCTCAGCGAGTGCGCGGGCGGTATTGCCGTTTGCGTTGGGACTGCCATTGACCAAAAGAACCTTCATCACAAACTCCCTCTGCTGTTGGTGACTTCTGCAGAGGATTATCGCACGATGGGGGAGGCGGTGCGGGCGCGGTGCTAATCCAGTTTGGTACCTGGCACCTGCACGGCTTTACCGAGCAACGCTTTGAGCTCGTTCAAAATGGAAACGGGCTGTCGATTGACAGCGTCCAGATGAAGCGTCGCCACACGAATGGGCGGCTGATATTCAAGCGAGCCGATGAGCACGGGAGAACCCAGGAACCGCTCGATTTCGTCTGCGATCGCGTCGGTCTCTTCGGGATCAAAGTCATCGAAAAGCGCCACGAATGTCGGCCCCGTCGAGCGGAACAGGCGACCCTTGCCGCGCGAGCATTCCATAAGGCAAGCGGCGCTTTCGGCGAGCACGCGGTCGCCTGCATCAAATCCAAAGCGGGCATTGACCTCGGCGATATCGTCAACCTTAATGGCAATAAAGCCTGCCTCGCGCGCCACGCGGCGCATTTCGCCAATGGCGTTGACCAGGGCGTGAATATCGCCCAGGCCCGTCACCGAGTCGGTCGTATCCGCTAGGCTTCGGTTGATGATGATGCCCACATACATGCTGGGCTCGGTATCGGTGCCGTCCAAGCGGTAACCCGTGCAGTCGCAAAGCGCGTATGCTCCGGTGGCATCCATTACGCGATACTGCATGTAGTGGAAGTGCCACGTGCCGTTTATCACCATGTCGAGCTCGGCGCGTACGTTGTCGCGGTCCTCGGGATGAACGCGGGCGAGCCACATGTCGACCGAGCTAAAAGGGTGCTGGGAGGGCAGGTCAAAATCGCGCACGGCGTTAACCGACCATTGCGATTCGCCCGTATCGAGGTTAAGGATGAACGGATAGCGCGTCTCGGAGCTCATGGAGATTGCTTGGAACACCCGGTCGTTGCAGGGAAGCTGATCGACGATTGGGCGTTGTGGTGCGTCATTGTCTTTCGGTTGCTGTACACGATGCATAAGCTTATAGCGATACATCTTGCGATCGGCATCCATCGTCATCTGGCGACGCGTGTCGCCGGCAAGTGGATCGACGCGCGAGCAGCCAAAGCTAAAGCTGGCGATCATGGGCGCCTTGCCACCTGAGCTCGCCTCGATCAGCCCGGCACGCACCTGCTCCAAGCGCTGCTCGAGTTCAGTCTCGTTTGCGGAGAGCGAGATAAGCACAAACTCGTCTCCACCGATACGGAACAGCATCTCATTGTGCTCCATGGTTTCGGAGAGCGTGCGGCAGATGCTCAGAATATAGCGATTGCCTTCGGCGTGGCCAAACCTATCATTGCAATGCTTGAGATGGTCGATGTCAATATAGGCGCAGGTGAAGGGATCGCCTTTGCGCCAGAGCTGCTCGACGTGACGGTCGAGTCCGCTGCGGTTGCCCAAGTTGGTGAGCGGGTCGATATAGGCGTTGCGCTCAAGCAGCTGGCGCTCTTGTTGCAGGATAGCATGCGTCTTTTGCAGTTGCTCACCAACGGCGCGTAGCTCAGCAGGCAGCGCGGCAACATCGAGTTCGGCGGTCGAGATGCCATTCGCAAGTCGCTGAAGATAGGCAATAATCGATTGCTCGCCCATGCGGTACGACTCGTTCATGATGGATAACCTCCTTGGGGGAACAACGGTTTGTATCATATCCTCAATTCGGTTTGAACTGGGGATATAAGTTAGCTAATGGAGACAAATGCCCCCTTCGGCGGTGGCGTTTTGCGCGCGAGCGTATCAGTTGTTATTGCCACCATCGAGCAATGCCTCAAAATCCTTCGCCGGCATGGGGCGGTAGTAGAGGAAACCCTGAGCGTAGCGGGCGCCCATGTGGCGTAGCATGTTCGCCTGCTCATCCGTCTCGACGCCTTCGATTACAATGGGCAGATGGAGCAACTGCGCCATCTCGAGCATCGATGACACGATCTGCGCGCTGCGGCCTTGATCGCGGTCGGTGGGCACAAAGGTGCGGTCGAGCTTGATGACGTCGACGTTGACGTTCTTGAGCATCGCGAGCGTGGACTGACCGGTGCCAAAATCGTCCATATAGGTCGAGAAGCCGCGGGTGTGCAAGTCGGCTGTCAGTTTGTCCACGGCTTCGGACTCTCCCGTATAAGCCGTCTCGGTGATCTCGATGCGCATGAGCTCGGGCGGCAGGTTGTATTGGGCGGCGAGCGATCCCATATGCTCGGCAACGTCGCAGGCAAGAATGTCCACGCGAGACACATTAAGCGAGACCGGAACCACGCGAAGACCGCGATCGAGACGCTCGCGAAGCCATATGGCGACACCCTGCCAAATGTACTTGTCGAGCGTCACCACAAAGCCGCTTTCCTCGAGTGCAGGGATAAACGTTGCGGGCGAAATGAGAGAGCCGTCCTTGTCAATCCAGCGCGTAAGTGCCTCGGCGCCAATGATTTCGCCGGTTTCCATATCGACCTGGGGCTGCAGGTAGTACGTGATGCGGCCATTTGAGAGCGCGTACTGGAACTCGGTCAGCGTGCGGTGGAACGCAATCTCGTGTTCATATTCTTCGGGGCGGAAAATAGCAATGCGCTCCTTGAAGTCGTTTTTGGCGCGTCGATTGGTAAACATGGCCTTTGCCTGCGCATCGATGGTGATCTCCTCATTGGAGTCGATGGGGTAAATGCCCATGGACGGCCAAAAACCTACGCCGTCATCATGCCTGGCTACTGCCTCGCGAACGCGGTTGTAGATTTGATGGACGGTGATGTGCTTAAAGGGGATGAGTACGCAAAAGTCATCTTGGCCCCAGTACCCTGCGACGCCCATATCGGCATTCTCGATGTCCTTGAGGACCGTGCCCACATCGGCGAGTACGCGGTCGCCCTCGGCCTGGCCGTGCCATTCATTAAACAGGCGCATGTGACCCATGTCGACGGTGGCGATGCACCAGGTGTCGTCGCGCCTTGCCTCGAGAAATGCGTTGGCGCGCCGCATAAACTCGCTGGGTCGATAGAGGCCCGTGAGCGAGTCGATACGTTCGGCGATGGCGCTTTTGCGCTCCGCCTCGGGTATGGGGAGGCTGTCGTTGGGAACAAGCCCGCCGGCCGTGCGAAGGCGACGGTCGAGTTCGCCTAAAACGGCGGTCGCTTGATGGGTTAACTGCTCGTAAAAGGCCGGGACGACAAGGCAGACGGGAGTAATGGTGTCGCCCGCGATTTGAACAGGAGCGAAAACAGCCTCTTTAAGGTGGCGGGTCAGTTGCTCGAATGCCTCATGGTCCAAATCGTTGCTGAGCACGACGAACTGGACGCTTCGTGAACGGAAGACCCGGCTTCTGCCGCGGGTGATCGACAGCATGCGGCCTGCGTATTCGGCAAGCATGTTGTCGACAGCCTCGGCCCCGTAGAGCTCGTTGAGATTCGCCGTGCCACGAATGCGCACCGCTATAAGCCCCGTCTCGCAGCTGTCGCGACGGCAGGCATCGATAGCGTTGACCAGCATGCGCTGCGTTCCGAGGCCTGTGGCGGCGTCGACGGTTTCGGCAAGCGAGTGGTTGACGAGTTCGCCGACATAGAGCGAGGGGACATTTCCGTCGCCGTCGATGCGAAACCCGCGAGCACGGCAGAGAACGTAGTCACCCGCGGCATTGCGCATGCGGTACTGCATGACGCGGCGGTGTTTGGAGCCGTTAAAGATCTGGTTGATGTCGTTGGCGTAGGCCTCGAGGTCATCGGGATGGACGCGCGTCTTCCAGAAATCGCGGCAGCTGTCTATGTGCTCCGAAGGAAGACCGAGATCGCGCAAGGCACCTTGCGACCAAAGGGTGCGGTCCTTGTCCAAGTTCTCGATAAAGAAATAACGGCCCTCGTTGAGCATCGAAAAAGCGTCGAAAATACGATCGCTTATTTCGAAGTCGTCGGCGTGGACTTGCGTAATATTGCGCCGATCGAGGTGCATGGCATGACGTAGCTTGTAGTCGTACATGCGATGGTCGGCATCGAGTGTCATGCGATTGGAGGCTTCGCCCAGGGCGGGGTCGGCGTGTGCCACTCCGTAGCTAAACGAATGGGGCATCTCGGAATCGTTGTTTTTGAGCAGGATCGTTCGGCAGTGTTCCAGACGTTCGGCGAGGTCGTCCTCGGTCGCAATCGTAGATAGGATGGCAAACTCGTCGCCTCCCAGACGAAATGCCGCCTCGTCTACCTTCATATACAGCTTGAGATAAAGGCTTACCTGCAAGATATAGCGGTTGCCCTCGTCATGCCCAAAGACGTCGTTGCAGTGCTTGAGATTGTCGATATCGATGAATGCCATGGTAACGGGGGCGTCCTGCTCCCAGAGCTCCTCGAGGGAACGGGCAAAGCCGCCACGGTTGCCAAGCCCGGTAAGCTGGTCGGTAAAGGCGGTCCTGATCAGATCCTCCTGACGCTCGAGAAGGTCACGGACGGTCTTTTCGAGCGTTTCGGTGTAATTGCTGACAGTATCCATGTTCTAAGCGGCTTTCTGAAGTCGGGGCGGATTGCGTCGGGCGAGCTCGTTGTGTACACGCGTCGTTGCTCAGCGTTTTGCGTGTATCCAGGCCCCGCCTTGCTGCGTTGTTGGGTTACTTTGCCGGCTAATGTTCGCTGTTGATAACTGCTGAGTAGTATAAACAACAGTACAAAATTATATAGGGGTGCACATGCTGTGGGTGGCTATTATTTGACAAACGGCAGCGCGATGATGCGATGCTTGATAAAAATGCGACTGGGGCGGTATATGTTGACGGGTATACTTGTTCCGTTTGAATTTGTGGGGATGGAGATGGTCGCATGGCACAGTCAACTATGACGCGCACGGTGGGGCTCGCGCTCGAGGGAGGCGGCTACCGCGGTATGTATACGGCGGGCGTGCTCGACGTTTGGATGGAGCACGGTTTGACCTGCGACCATATGGTGGGCGTCTCGGCGGGCGCGGCGTTTGGCTACAATTTTAAATCGCGCCAGATCGGCCGTGCCATTCGCTATAACAAGGCCTATTGTGCCGACAAGCGCTATGCGGGTGTAGCAAGCTGGCTGCGGACCGGCGACATGTTCAATGCCGATTTTGCCTATCATGAGGTGCCCATCGAGCGCGATCCCATTGACTTGGAGGCGTATCGCGCCTGTCCCATGCGGTTTACGTGCGTGTGCACCGATATCGAGACGGGCAAGGCCGTCTACCATGACCTGCCTTATGGCGACGAGCGGGATATCGAGTGGATCCGGGCATCGTCGGCGATTCCTGTGGCGACGCGTCCCGTTGCTATTGACGGGCATAAGTATCTGGATGGTGGCGTGGCTGATTCTATTCCCAGTGCATGGCTGTTTGCGCAGGGGTATGACCGCAATATTGTGGTACTCACGCAGCCGGCGGGCTTTGTGAAGCAGCCCAACAGCGTGATGCCCATGCTGCGTCGCGTGTTCCGTCACTATCCGGAGTTTGTCGCATCGCTTGAGCATCGGCATGAGGTCTACAATGCCACGCTCGATGACCTGGCACGTCGCGAGGCTGCCGGCGAAATCTTTGTGGTGCGGCCGAGCGAATCGGTGAAGGTGCCGTCGCTATGCCGCGAGCCCGATGAGCTCGAGCGCATCTACCAGGTCGGTCGCCACGATGCGGAGTCGTCTTTGTCCGCGTTGGAAGTGTATCTGGCGGGGTAGGGCAAACTGCCGTGGACTCGGCGGAAAACGCATCCCGGAATGGAAGTCCAAACTGGGATGCGCTTTCCGCTATTGAAGATATGAGGCTGCGAATCGGCTGCTCGGCTTGAGTCTATGCCTGCTGCCAGGTATCGACGAGCTCCTTGGCGGCGGCGTGGGGGTCGTCGGCGCTGCAGACGGCGCTCACCACAAAGAAGCCATCGACGCCGGTGGCCTTGAGCTGCGGCAGGTCGGCCGTCTTGACGCCGCCGCCCACCACGATGGGCACGGGGCTTGCCGCGTGGAGGGCGGCCAGGTCCTCAAAGCTCTTGGTGATGATAGAGCCGTCGGCCGCGCGTCCGCAATCGCGTTTGGTCTCGGTCTCGTGGAGTGGGCCGATGCCCAGGTAGTCGACTAGGCTCATGTCGGCGGTCTTGACGTACTCGAGCATCTCCTCACAGCGGGCCGAAAGTCCCACGATGGCATCGGGGCCCAGCAACTTGCGACAGACCTCGACGGGAATATCGCTCTGACCCACGTGCACGCCGTCGACAGCAATACCCTGTTCGCGCGCGGCGAGTACGCAGTCCAGGCGGTCGTCGATTAACAGGGCGACCTGACCGGTCTTGCCGGCCTGTGCGATTGCCTGCGCGGCGTCGCCGGTAAGCGCGATGATCTCGCGGGCGCTTGCCACCTTGGAGCGCACCTGGATGCAGGTAAAGCCTGCGTCGAGCGCCTGAGCCACCACATCGCCCACGGGACGCCCGAGCGTGTTTTCGGGGCCGAGTACCAGATAGGCCGAGATATCAAGGTTGTCGCGGATACTCATCGTGCTTCCTCCTGCTTTTTGATCTGCGCTTCCATGCGCTCAAGCTTGCCGGTCATGGTGTCAGTAAATCCGGGTCGAATATCGG
This sequence comes from uncultured Collinsella sp., assembly GCA_958421035.1. Classification (GTDB taxonomy): domain Bacteria; phylum Actinomycetota; class Coriobacteriia; order Coriobacteriales; family Coriobacteriaceae; genus Collinsella. The sequence goes on from CATZKS010000001.1 coordinate 36,146, forward strand.
CTTTGAGCACGACTTCGGTGCGGATGCCCTTGCTCGCCAACACAAAGGTTGCGTCGCGCACGACCTGCATGACCTCGTCCCAGTCGCCCTCGATCTCGGTGAACATCGAGGTGGTGCGGTTGGGAAGGCCGCTCTCGCGAATGACGCGCACGACCTCGGCGACCTCGGCGGACAGCTCGTCGCCGGTGCCGCACGGGGCGATGGCCACGGCGACGAGCGTGTTCATGCCGGCATTGGTTACGGGCTCGGACATGGCTTATGCCTCCTCGAGCTCGAGTTGGTTATTGGCAATGTCCTGGGCGGTTGCGCGGTAGAGCTCGTCGATAAAGGCGACCTTAAAGCTTGCCGGGGCATCGGCGACAGCGGCGGCACGCGTGCCGGCAACGTTGTAGACGGCGGCGCCGCAGATGGCTGCCGTAAACGGGTCGGCGGCACAGGCGTACACGGCCAGCACGCCGCCCTGCGAGCAGCCGCAGCCGGTGATCTTGGACATGAGCGGGCTGCCGCCGTGGGACTTGGCCACCGTCGTGCCGTCGGTGATCAGGTCGACTTCGCCCGAGACCACTACGGCGCCGCCGGTGTAGCGGGCGAGCGCCACGGCGGCGTCGCGGGCGGCGTCGACCGTGTCGGTGGTATCGACACCGCGCACGCGGCTCAGATCAGCCGCCTCGCCCTCAAGGCCCCACAGGCCGGCGAGCGCGATAATCTCGGAGGCGTTGCCGCGCACGATGGCGGGCTTGTACTGCTTGAGCTCGTTTACCAGCTGGGTGCGCAGGCTACCGATGCCCAGACCCACCGGATCGAGCACCCAGGGCTTGCCGGCGTCGTGTGCCGCCTTGGCCGCGCGGGGAATCGTCTGCTCGTAGATGGGGAAGAGCGTGCCCATGTTGAGATAGATGGCGCCGCCGCCGGCAACGAGCGCCTCGCCCTCGTCGGGCAGATAGACCATGGCGGCCGAACCGCCCACGGCGAGCTGCGCGTTGGCGACAAAGTCGATCGTCACCGTGTTGGTGATGGAGCCGGCCATCGGATTGGTGGCGCGAATCTCCTCCACGGCCTTGACCATATGTTGCTTAAGCTGTTCCGAATCAATCACTGCACATGCCTCCTTGGCATAGAAAAGGGGCGCTGTGCATAGACAGCGCCCCTGCAAAGGCGGCATGCTCCCTACGCCAGCATTAACTGACAGGTTCAAAGGATTGGGCCCTATGCTCTCTCAGCCTTGTGGTTTGCACCGCCGGCACTCCCGCATCGAATCTGTTGTTCCCTATACTAACGCACCTGCCAAAAAGGGACAGGTTTATTTTGGTAGGGGGCAACTGGGGCGTTGCATTTTCCCAGATAAAACCTGCCAAAATAAACCTGTCCCTTATTGGCAGGTCGTTACAATGGTTACGGTGAAAATGACTGGGGGATTCTATGATCAAACTTGTGCTGACCGATATGGACGATACGCTGATTCCAGCCGGGCATGACGGCGCCAGCGACTACGCCATCGAGGGCATTCATGCCATGCAGGCGGCGGGTCTGCACTTTGGCCCGGTTTCGGGTCGCCAGCCGTCCGCGATGGGCTGGATGTTCAAAAATCGTTCCGAGTGCTTCTCGACCGGCGCGTTCTGCAACGGCCAGGTCATGTTTGTGGACGGCGAGGCGGTAGCCTCGCGTGCGACCGACAACGCCGCCCTTATGCGCTTGGCTGACTACTTGGAGCAAGAGACCGATGATACGTATCTGAAGGTCTACAGCCTGGGTGATGACTTTTGGGATAACGATGCCTACTGCGTGACGAGCGATCCCGAGCGCGTGCGCCGCGCCATGGAGTCGGGCGGCAACGCGTGGCTCAAGGGCGAAGAGGCCCCGTGCCGTCCTGTTGTCGATGATGCCCCGGTATACAAGGCGAATATCTGGAGCGCCCGCTCGCGCGAAGAACTCGCTGAGCTGCGCGAGCGCATTGCCGCGGAGGTGCCGGAGCTCTCGCTTGTGTTTCCCAACAACCGAGTGCGCCTGCTCGACATTCTTCCAGCAGGTTGGGACAAGGGTTGCGCTGCGCTGGAGCTGGCGCGCGCTTTGGACCTGACGCCCGACGAGGTGGCCGTATTTGGCGATTCCGATAACGACCTGCCCATGATCGATGCTGTTCCCAACTCCGTTGCAGTCGCCAATGCCAACGAGGCTGTCACGGCCGCCGCGCGCTGGCATATCGGCGCTGCGACAGACGATGCGGTTGCCGGGGCTCTGCATCAGATTGCCGCCTGCGCCGCGACGGGGGAGATGCCGCCGTTTATGCGCCTGCCGGGTACTGCCGACGCGAATCTCACTAACAGCTAAGGAGACAGCCATGAAGCTCCAGCAGCTCAGATATGTCGTCAAAGTTGCCGAATGCGGCAGCATTACCGAGGCCTCGCGCCGGCTCTTTGTGTCGCAGCCTTCGATTACCGCGTCGATTCGCGATCTCGAAAACGAGATGGGTGTGCACATCTTTGAGCGCACCAACAAGGGCGTCATTGTGTCCGAGGAAGGCGAGACCTTCTTGGGCTATGCGCGCCAGGTACTCGACCAGGCCGACCTGCTCGAGGGCAAGTACAAGGGCGCATCCGAGCAGGTGCCGCACTTTAGTGTGAGCTGCCAGCATTATTCCTTTGCCGTCAACGCGTTTGTCGACGTGATCCGCGAGTTCGATGCCGCGCGCTACGACTTTACCCTGCGCGAGGAACAGACCCACGAGATTATCGAGGATGTCGCGCACATGAAAAGCGAGCTGGGCATCCTATATCTGTCCGAGCACAACCGCGAGGTCATCGAGCGCATGCTGGTGGCCAACGAGCTCGTGTTCGAAGGACTCTTCTGCGCCACGCCGCATGTCTTCGTCTGCGCCGACCATCCGCTGGCGGACCGCTCCAGCGTGACGCTCGAGGATCTGGAAGACTACCCGTTCCTGTCCTACGAGCAGGGCAGCTACAACTCGTTTTACTATTCCGAGGAGCTGACCTCGACGTTCGAGCGTCGCAAAAATATCCGCGTGCGCGACCGTGCGACGTTGTTCAATTTGGCCATGGGCCTCAACGGCTACACGGTATGCTCGGGCGTGATCAGCCACGAGCTCAACGGCCCCGGCATTATCTCGATTCCGCTCGACGTGGACGAGTACATGGAGATTGGCATCATCACGCGCAAGAACACGACGCTTACGCGCTACGGTCGGGCCTATATCGACGCGATTCGTCAGCATATCTAGGCTGCTGTGCTCCGCACGGTTCAAGTCTCTTTATGACAGTCCAGACTGATATAGGAAACATCTATATCAAACTGTTATAAACGTATATTTTACGATGGTCATATGAGCGCTCATACTCTGTCCCGGTAAAGCAACCAATGCAAAGGGAGATATCTATGAGCACTTCGATTCAACCGAACGCGCCGTTTCGCGCCGATATCGTCGGCAGCTTTCTTCGTCCGCAGGCTGTAAAGGACGCCCGTGCCGCCTATGTCGCGGGTAAACTCGACGCTTCCGGCCTTAAGGCCGTCGAGGACGATGCCATTCGCGATTTGGTGGCCAAGCAGAAGGCCGCCGGCCTGCAGGTGATCACCGATGGCGAGTTCCGCCGCAGCTACTGGCACCTCGATTTTATGTGGGGCCTTAACGGCATTGAGCGCCGCACCTCACGCACGGGTTATATGTTCCATGATGAGGAGACGACGGCCGACACCGCCGTGGTTACTGGTCCCATTAGCGGCGAGAACCACCCGTTCGTCGAGCATTTTAAGTTCGTCAAGGCGCTTGAGGAGGAGGGCCAGGTCGCACGCCAGACCATTCCGGCGCCGATCCAGACGTTCTCTGAGGTCACGCTCGATCGCTGCGATGGCCAGCAGGAGAGCCTGCGCGCTGTCTATAAGACCGATGAGGAACTTGCCGACGCCATTGCAGCCGCTTATCGCACGGTGATCGCCGACCTGTACGCAGCAGGCTGCCGCAACATCCAGTTTGATGACTGCACCTGGGGCATCTACTGCGATACCGATTTTGTCGCCAAAACCGGCATGAGCCCGGTCGACCTGCAAAAGGTAAGCGAGCTGGGCGTGGCGCTCAACAACGCCGCCATCGAGGGCAAGCCCGACGATTTGGTCATCAACACGCACGTGTGCCGCGGCAACTACCACTCCACCTACGCTTTTGAAGGCGGCTACGACCCTATCGCTCCGTATCTGTTCGCACATGAGAATGTCGATGCGTTCTATCTGGAGTTCGACACGCCGCGCGCCGGCGGCTTTGAGCCGCTCAAGTACGTCGCTCCCGGCAAGAAGGTCGTGCTGGGCTTGGTAACCACCAAGGCGGCAGAGCTCGAGAACGAGGATGTTATCGTCGAGCGCATCCGCGAAGCCGCTAAGTACGTGCCGCTCGAGAATCTGTACCTGTCGCCCCAGTGCGGCTTTGCCAGCTGCGAGATTGGCAACAAGCTGACCGAGGACGAGCAATGGGCGAAGATCGCGCTGGTCAAGCGCATTGCCGAGCGCGTTTGGAAGTAACGCTAGCGTTTGCAGGTGGCGGCGCGTGCGAGGCATTGCGTATCGCGTACAATGGTTCGGATCGTATCGTTCGGGCAGGTTATCTGATATGCCTGATCGCCCTTCCATCATGAAAGGACTTCCATGTCCCAATCCTCGACGCCCGCCGTATCTGAACTCGAGGAGACTGTCGAATAGTAGTTGTGTTCAGCTAAATCAAAAAATGGCGTCCATGCGTATGTACGCGTGGACGCCATTTTTAATGCGTCAGTATCCAGTGGATGCCGCGCGCCATGCGCAGGTCAGTTTGGGCAAAGTGGTTGCCGGGGTTGAGCTCCAGCGTTGTTGGAATGTCATGCTCGATAAACAGCTCTTCCATCGCACGCGTATCGTCGAGTACGTGCCGCATCATGCGGTTGGGCGTCTTGGTTTCCTTTTTACCGAGCGACAGATAGGCGGCGTCGGGCGTGGCTGTCATCGTGCGCTCGCGCGCGTAGTCGATAAAGCCGGGGAACCATAACGACCCCGATGCACTCGCTGCGCGCTCAAAGACATCTGTTTGCCAAAGTGCCCACAGTGCAAAAAGACCCGCCAACGAGTAGCCGGCAACGCCGCGCCAGGCGGGCGGTTGCGGGAGCGATGATTCGGCCTGGGGGATTATCTGCTTCAACAACTCGTCAAGAAAACCAGCAGCCTGTCCACCAAAGGGCTCGGCATCTCGTATAGTTCCCTCACATTCCCAGGGGCTCAGCTCGCGATTCCAATCGAGCCCTCCAATGGCGACAAGGGTGAACGGCGGGCAATCGAGCTCTCGGCAGCGCTCGTAGACTTCACTACCGTCGCCCATAACCACGGGGAGGCAGATGACGGGCGCGCCTTCCGCACACTCTGAATAAACGGTT
>CATZKS010000002.1 GCA_958421035.1 uncultured Collinsella sp.
CGCGTCATCGTGTCCCCGTGGATCCTCTCCTCGCTGATCACCGATCGCCTTGCCGCTTACTACGAGACGGTCACCAAGCACAACCTTAACTATCGCCGCTACTATCACCAGTTCGACTACTAAGAGCAAATAACGTTTATGTAATTGGGCCTCGCTCCTATATGGAACGGGGCCTCGTTTAGGTTGGAGAGTAATTATGAGCTACCCCCTGCTTGCCGTCATGAATATCAGCCATCGTTATTTTGACCTTGAAGAATTCTTTTCTTCGGCAGCGGCCTCGGGCTACACGTGTTGCGAGCTTTGGACCGGGGCGATGCATCTGTATGTCGATTGCCATGGATACGATTCGCTCGAGCAGGTGCGGGAGCTGTCACAGCGGTATGGCGTTCGGATTGTGGGGCTTTGTCCCGAACAGAACAACCCCAAGCCGTGGAATATTGCGGCGCGTGGGAATGAGGCGCGCGCCCGCACGCTCGCGTACTTTAAGAACGTTGTGGATATCGCGGCGGAACTTGGAGCCGAGCAGGTCATGGTCTCGAGCGGCTGGGCATTTTTGAACGAGCCGATCGAGGACGCGTGGGGTCGCAGCGCCTCGATGCTGCGTGCGATTGCCGAGCATGCGGGAGAACGCGGCGTGCGACTGGTGCTCGAGGCCCTACAGCCGGTTGAGTCGATGATCGTGAACTCGGCGGCCGATACGAAGCGCATGATCGAGGCAGTTGATCATCCGGCGCTTAAGGCATGTCTGGATTTGGGCGCTATGGCGGTGGCGGGGGATACCATCGACGATTATTTCGATCTGCTTGGCGAAGATGTCGCCCACGTGCATTTTGTCGATGTTGCGGCAGACGGCACGACGCATCTTGCCTGGGGTGACGGCGACCGCGATATGCGCGCCGACCTGGATAGGCTGGTGGCACGCGGCTATCGCGGAGTTGTTTCGGCCGAGACGTATGACTGGCGCTATTTTGCCGACCCCGCAGCTGCCGATGCACAGGTAATGGCAGAGTATCGTCGTGCGATTGGCGCCTAGGTGGGGTTGGGTTGCGGCAACCTACCCTATGTTTCCAAATGAATACGGTGTGAGCGGCTGCGACGGATTTTCCCCGCAAGCACTCTAGTATGCTAAAGTACCCAGAAGACCGGCGGAGCTATGCCGGTCTTCTGTTCTATACGAAACACAGCATGAGGAGGCTCACCAGATGACGGCCACACCGTGGGGATTCCGGGACATATTGCCCGAGGAGGCTCAGGCGCGCGAGGAGATCGCATGTACGGTGAAGGGCTGCTTTAGGGAGCATCATTACCTTCCGGTCGAGACGCCGCTGCTCGAGGACAAGGGTTCTCTTGAGGAAGGCGGTCGCATTGCGGACACGCCGTTCAAGCTCTTTGACGATGATGGCCGTCTGCTGGTAGTCCGTCCCGACAATACGTTGCCCATCGTGCGCCTGGTTTCGACCCGCATGCGCGCGGCCGATCTGCCCCTGCGCCTTCGCTACGAGGCGCCGGTGGTTCGTGAGTGCCAGCGCAACGCCGGCGGCTCGCGCCAGTTTACACAGCTGGGCTTTGAGCTTATCGGTGCGGGTGATGCCGCGGGCGATGTCGAGATTGTCTCGCTCGTTGCCGAGGCCGTACGCGAGCTGGCACTTCCCGATGCGCGCATTATCGCGGGCAGCGTGCGTCCGTTTAAGGAATTGCTCGCGGTATGCGAGGATCGTGAGCTGGCTGCCGAGGCCCTGCGCTGCGTGCATGCCAACGACTTTGTGGGCCTCGATGCCCGCGTGGCGGAAAGCGCCGAGTCCGAGGCCGTTAAGGTCGCCATTAGCGAGCTGCCGCGCCTGCACGGTGGTGCCGAGGTGCTCGACCGCGTCGACGCGCTGCTGGCGGCGGCGGGCATTGTTGCGCCGCTCACGCGCGAGCTGCGTGCCCTGGTCGAGGGCCTGGCTCCCGAGGACGCTCAGGTGCTGTCCTTCGACTTCTCCATCATGAACTCGTTTGATTACTACACGGGCCTGGTCTTTAAGGCCTATGCCGGTGGCCTGCCCGATCCGGTGGGCTCGGGCGGTCGCTACGACTCCATCTTTACCGGTGCATTTGGCGACGGCATCGAGGTGCCGGCGGCGGGCTTTGCCTTTTCGCTCGAGCGTCTGGAGGCCGCGCGCACCTCGGCCGAGGACGCTGCTTCCGATGGTGACCATGCCGTGGGGCGCGGCACCGAGGGTCCGCTGCGCATCGCCGTGCCCAAGGGCTCGCTCAAGGCCGACACCCTCGACGTGCTCGAGGCCGCGGGCCTGGACGTCTCTGAGCTGCGCGATCCCGGCCGTCACCTGATCGTGCGCGGCCGCGACACGCGTACCGGCGAAGGCGCGGTCGGAGATATCGAGTTTGTCATCGTGCGCCCCAGCGACGCGCCCGCCTTTGTGGGCTGCGGCGGCGCCGACTGCGGCATCTGCGGCTGGGACTCGCTTATCGAGGCCGACCTCAACCTGCTGCAGCTGGTCGATTTGGGCTACGGCCTGTGCACGTTTATCGAGGCGGAGCCCGCATGGCGCGCCGGCCAGGCCGAGCGCAACTATGCCCGCCGCGGGTCGCTTCGCGTGGCCACCAAGTACCCGCGCATCGCGAGCGCCTGGTATGCCGAGCGCGGCGTGAATGCCGACATCGTTTCGCTGCACGGTAACATCGAGCTGGGCCCCATCGTCGGTATGACCGACCGTATCGTGGACATTACCGCCACGGGCGCCACGCTGCGCGATAACGATTTGGTCATCACCGGCCGCATCATGGACTGCACGGCCCGCTTCTTCGTCAACCCAGGTGCCGCGCGCTTGGATCCGCGCGTTCGCAACTTGGCCGATCGCCTGGCTGCTGCCGTGAAAGACAAACATTTTGAGCCCGTCGCGGGCTCGGCACAATAGTGCGAGCACGCACGGGCACCCCCATATCCGGGCTGCGGGCCGATTGGCGCCGCCGCCCGGCCTCTCGTTTTTCGAACACAACCTCGACCGATAGGGGATACCGATATGAAGACCATCAAGCTTGCTCCTGGTGAGCGCCTCGTTACCAACCAGCTCAACCGCAAGGGCGTGTTGCCGCAAAACATCGTCGACGCCGCCCGCGATATTGTGGCCAACGTGCGTGCCAACGGCGATGCCGCGGTGCGCGATTATTGCCAGCGTTTTGACGGTGTTGAGCTGCAGAGTTTTCGCCTGCCGCAGGAGCAGATCGATGCTGCACTCGAAGGCCTCGATCCGGCCTTTGTCGCGGCGCTCGAAAAGGCTGCACGCCAGATTCGCGAGTTCCACCAGCGTGAGGTCGAGCAGAGCTGGTTTACCACGCGCCCGGACGGCACGATGCTCGGCGTTAAGGTGACCCCGCTTGCTGCGGCCGGCATCTATGTGCCGGGCGGCCGCGCGCAGTATCCCTCCACGGTGCTCATGAACGCCATTCCCGCCAAGGTTGCCGGCGTCAAGCGCGTGGTCATGGTGACGCCGCCGCAAAAGGATGGCCTGATCAGTCCGTATACGCTCGCGGCAGCCAAGCTCGGCGGCGTGGACGAAATCTATATGGTGGGCGGCGCCCAGGCCGTGGCCGCGCTGGCGTACGGTACCGAGACCATTCCGCGCGTCGACAAAATCACCGGTCCGGGCAACGCCTTTGTCGCCGCCGCCAAGCAGATTGTCTCGGGCGACGTGGGAATCGACATGGTTGCCGGCCCCTCCGAGGTCTGTGTGCTGGCCGATGCTACGGCCAAGCCCATGGTGGTCGCGGCCGATCTGATGGCCCAGGCCGAGCACGATCCGCTGGCAGCCTGCTATCTGGTGACCTGCGACGAGCAGTTTGCGCGCGAGGTCGAGGCGGGTATCGACATTCTGGTGGCGCAGTCGCCGCGTGCCGAGATCACGCGCGCCTCGCTCGATAACGAGGGCACCATCGTAGTGGCCGCCGATATGGCTGCCGCTGTCGAGGCCGTGAACACCGTGGCGCCCGAGCACCTGGAGCTGCACTGCAAGGATGCGATGGGCCTGCTTGGTGGTATCCGCAACGCCGGTGCCATCTTTGTGGGCGCTTGGAGCTCCGAGCCGCTCGGCGATTATGTTGCCGGACCCAACCACACGCTGCCGACCGGCGGCACGGCCATGTTCTCCAACCCGCTTTCGGTCGAAGAGTTCGTCAAGCGCTCGAGTGTCATTTGCTATACACCCGAGGGCCTGCTCTCCGACGCTCCCGCTACGCAGCGCTTAGCCGAGGCCGAGGGCCTGTGGGCACACGCGCTTTCGGCCGCACTGCGTCGCCGCGTGCTGGAGCAGGGCGAGGATGCCGTGAGCGCCGCGTCACTGGCCGCGGCCGACCTGACTAAGGTTGCCTGGCCGGGCGACGCCGTGACGACGGTTGCCGAGGGCGTGGTCCTGACGGCGGCGGCGGGCGGTGCCGCTGGCGCGGTCGTCGAGGAGGCCTAATATGGCCGAGCTGACGTCTCGCATGAAGGAGCTCGTCCAGCCCTACTTGGCCGGCATTGAACCCTACGATCCCAACTTTACGCCCACGCGCATCAACCTTTCGGCCAACGAGAACACCTATCCCGTGCCGGCCGGCGTGCGCGAGGCGGTCGACGCCGCCCTGGCTGCTACACCGCTCAACCGCTATCCCGATCCCATGTCCAACGACCTGCGCGACGAGCTTGCTGCCTGGCATGGCGTGACGCGCGAGAACATCTGCGTGGGAAACGGCGGCGACGAGCTGCTCTATAACTATCTGCTGGCGTTTGGCGGCGCGGGGCGGACCCTGCTCAACTGCCCGCCGTGCTTTAGCGAGTACGCGTTCTTTGCGTCGCTCTGCCAGACCGAGGTGCGCGACGTGTGGCGCGATCCGGCGACCTTTGAGCTCGACCAGGCAGCTGCGCTTGCGGCGGCGTCCGAGTGCAACCTGGCAATCGTGACCTCGCCCAATAACCCCACGGGTGATGTAGCTCCGCTCGATTTTGTCGCGGCGCTGTGCGATGCGTGCCCTGGCATGGTAATGGTCGACGAGGCCTACGTTGAGTTTGCCGACGATTCGTTTGGCGCGGCCACCACGGCGCAGGGGCTTATCGCCGAGCATCCCAACCTGGTGATTTTGCACACGCTGTCCAAGGCGTTTGGCGCTGCCGGTGCGCGTCTGGGTTACGTGATTGCCGCGCCGGAGGTCATCGACGTGTTCGCGGCGATTCGCCAGATCTATTCGGTCAACGTGCTGAGCCAGGCGGCAGCACTTGCCTGCGTGCGTGCTCGCGATGCCTATGCGCCCGTGGTGGCGCAGGTCGCATCCGAGCGCGAGCGCGAGCTGGCAGCTCTGCGCGCGATGGCTGCCGAGGGCTTGCCCGTGGAGGCATGGCCGAGCGCGGCGAACTTTGTGCTCGTGCGTACGCCGCATGCCACGCGCGTGCGCGAGCGTCTGCGCGATGAGTATTCGATTTTGGTGCGCGACTTTAGCTATGCGTCGGGGCTTGCGGACTGTCTGCGCATTACCGTGGGTACCCCGCAGGAAAATGATGAGGTGCTGGCTGCGCTTGCCGCGCTGGTGAAGGAGGAGATGTAGATGGGCCGCTATGCCGAGGTAACCCGTAAGACGGGGGAGACCGATATTGTCGTAAAGCTCGACCTGGATGGAACCGGTGCGTGCGATATCTCGACCGGCGTGCCGTTTTTCGACCACATGCTCAACGCCTTTGGCCGCCACGGTTTGTTTGATTTGACGGTACACGCGGTGGGCGACGTGGAAGTCGACGCGCACCACACCGTTGAAGATACGGGCATCGTGCTGGGTGAGGCGTTTTGTCAGGCACTGGGCGACAAGGCGGGCATTACGCGCTTTGCCGACGCGGCGATCGCCATGGACGAGACGCTTGTGATGGCTGCCGTTGACATCTCGGGTCGCGGGCAGGCCTACTGCGAGCTGCCCGTGCCGACTGAGCGCGTGGGCAGCTTCGATACCGAGCTGGCCGTCGAGTTCTTCTACGCCTTTGCGCGCGACGCCAAGCTCACGCTGCACGTGCGCGAGCTGGCGGGCGGTAACTCGCATCACATTATCGAGGCGGCCTTTAAGGCCGTGGGCCGCACGATGCGCCGCGCCTGCGAGCTCGATCCCCGCGTGCAGGGCATCCCCAGCACCAAGGGCTCACTGTAACCTGCCAAAAAGGGACAGGTTTATTTTGGCAGGTTTTATCTGCGGGAATGCTGTCTCATGTGGTGGGTGAACGTTTAACCGACCAAAATAAACCTGTCCCTTTTTGGCAGGTTTTGAATGGGAAAAGGGAGGGTCGCGTGGGCGAACCGAAGATCGTGGTGGTCGACTACCACAAGGGCAACTTGTCGAGCGTCGTGCGCGGGCTTGCGCGCGCTGGTGCCGCCGCCTGCGCGTCGGACGACCCGGAGCAGATCCGTAACGCCGACGGCCTGGTCATCCCGGGCGTGGGTGCGTTCTACGACGCGATTGCCTTTATGCGCGAGAGCGGCGAGGCGGACGCGGTGCTCGACGCCGTTGCGGCCGGAACTCCGCTGCTCGGCATCTGCCTAGGCCTTCAGCTGTTTTTTGAGCGCGGCGACGAGGGCGTGCCGGCGGACGAGCGTGCGGATGCGGACGACGATGCCTCCGAGCAGGCCGGTGGCCCCTGGGTCGATGGCCTGGGCATTATGCGCGGCTCGTGCACGCGCCTGGAGTCGAGCCGACTGAAGGTGCCGCACGTGGGTTGGGACCAGGTGCACATGACGCCCGCCGGTGCGGCCGATCCGCTGCTCGCCGGTTTTGCCGAGGGTGCCAACATGTACTTCACCCACAGCTACGCGGTGGCAGACGATGCCGATGCCGCCAATGTGCTGGCGCGCACGCACTACACGCGGAGCTTCCCGTGCATCGTGCGCCACGGCAACGTGTGGGGCTGCCAGTTCCATCCCGAAAAATCCTCTGCGCTGGGTCAGCGCATCCTTAAGAACTTCGTGAGCATCGTCGAGGGGGCCGGCCGATGATTCTGTTTCCCGCAATCGATCTGATCGGCGGCAAGGTCGTGCGCCTGGAGCGCGGCGACCGGAGCCGCTGCAAGGTATATTCCGACGACCCCGTGGCCGTCGCCCGCTCCTTTGCCGAGCAGGGCGCAAGCTGGGTACATGTCGTCGACCTGTCCGCTGCCTTTGGTGAGGACGAGGACACATGCGCTGCCAACTCGGCGACGATTAAGGCCATCTGCGGCGTCGACGGTCTGTCCGTGGACGTGGGCGGCGGCGTTCGCTCACTCGCACGCATCGATGAGCTGGCAGGCTATGGTGCTCGCCGCATTGCGCTGGGCACGGTGCTCGTGACCGAGCCGGGTTTTGCTGAGGTGGCAGCCCAAGGCTTTGGCGAGCTGCTGGTCGCCGACGTTGCCGCACGCGACGGCCAGGTTAAGGTGAACGGCTGGCGCGACGGCGCGGGCGTGGCACTCGACGATGCCGTGGCGCAGCTTACCGAGCTGGGCTTTAAGCATCTGGTGTATACCGACATCGCGCGTGATGGCATGCAGACGGGCATCGATGTGGCGGCGTATCGCCATGTGGCGCAGGTCGCGGGCTTTCCCGTCGTGGCGTCGGGCGGTATCTCGACGCTCGACGACATCCGCGCGCTGGCCGCGGTGGGTGAGGGCGCGATTGAAGGCGCCATTACCGGTCGTGCGCTCTACGAGGGCAACTTTACGCTGGCCCAGGCGCTGGCCGCCGCTCGAGGGGAGGAGTAGCCCATGCTTACCAAGCGCGTAATTCCCTGCCTGGACGTCAAGGACGGCCGTGTGGTCAAGGGCGTCAACTTTGTGAGCTTGCGCGATGCCGGCGATCCGGTGGAGCTGGCCCGCGCCTACGACCGCGAGGGTGCGGACGAGGTCGTATTTTTGGACATTACCGCGACGAGCGATAACCGTGCGACGACTATCGAGATGGCGGCGCATGCGGCCGAGGAGCTGGCCATTCCCTATACCGTGGGCGGCGGCTTTCGCGACCTGGCGGGCATGCGCACCATGGTTGCCGCCGGTGCTGACAAGGTGTCGCTCAACTCTGCCGCCGTGCGCGATCCGTCGTTGATCAGCCAGGCCGCCGCGGCGTTTGGCAGCCAAGCCGTGGTCGTGGCGATCGATGCCAAGCGCGTGGGGCTGCCCGGGGAGCCGGGCGCCGATAAGTGGGAGGTCTTTACGGCGGGCGGCCGCAACGCTACGGGTATCGACGCAGTGGCGTGGGCCGAGGAGGCGGCTCGTCGTGGCGCCGGCGAAATCCTACTGACCAGCATGGATCGCGACGGCACCAAGGCTGGCTTTGACCTGGCGCTCACTCGCGCCGTGGCGCGCGCGGTACCGATTCCCGTCATCGCGAGCGGCGGCGTGGGTACGCTCGAGCATTTTGCCGAGGGTGTGATTGAGGGCGAGGCCGATGCCGTGCTGGCGGCCAGCGTCTTTCACTTTGGAACCTTCAGCATTCGTGAAGTCAAAGAGTATATGGCCAGCCAAGGCATTCCTGTGAGGCTGGACTTCTAATGCTGCGGCTTGCCCAGGCACCCGACCTTTCGGCTCCAACCCTCCTCGCGTACTTAAGTACGCGTCGTCGGGCTTGTCGCTCGTAATCTCGGGCACCTGGACAACCCTCGCCGACCTGCGAAGTTTGAATTTGGGAAGAGAAATGGAAGAGATAACCGATCCTTCAAAGCTTACATACGACGCCAAGGGGCTGATTCCTTGTGTTGTTCAGCAGTATGACACCGGCGAGGTGCTTATGGTTGCCTGGATGAACGAGGAGTCGGTGGGGTTGACGCTCAAGACCGGCACCACGTGGTTTTGGAGCCGTAGCCGCCAGGAGCTCTGGAACAAGGGCGCGACGAGCGGCAATATGCAAGCGGTCAAGGAGCTCTGGGCCGACTGCGATAGCGATACGCTGCTGGTCAAGGTTGACTCGCCGGGTCCGGCCTGCCACACCGGCAACCGTACCTGCTTCTTTAAGAAACTCGCGTAGGACGGGCGCTCGACTAGGCGCTTGGCCAACCAGAAAGGATTGAACTATGGGTGTGCGCACCGCAAACGTTCAGGATGGAAATATCGGTGAGACGCTGACGGGGCTCGCCGAGGTGATTCACGGCCGTCGCGACGCATCGCCGCAGGAGAGCTACACCGCTCGTCTGTTGACCGACGTCGAGGACGAGCTGCTCAAGAAGCTTGCCGAGGAGGCGAGCGAGGTGATCATGGCCTGCAAGGATAACGATCACGATCACATCCGCTACGAGGCCGGCGACCTGGTCTACCACCTGCTCGTGACGCTCGAGCGCTACGGCATCACCCTCGACGAGCTGGCCGGCGAACTCAACGCCCGCCGCCACTAGTCATTGGGTAGTCATTGGGGACGTTCTTAAACGACTAGTCGTTTGGGACAGTCTTTGCCGACGCTGCCAAATAACATGCCCAATTACTACGATGAAACTGGATCTGCTGACCACATGTCGGTTTTGAGCAAATCGTCAACGCTTCTACCTGCGGTTTTATTTTCCGCATTAAGCCGATGGTCGGAGGTTTGCGGTTCATCGTAGTAAACGGGCGTTCTTTTTGGCGGGCGGTGTTGCACGGGCGTCGGT
Organism: uncultured Collinsella sp.; assembly: GCA_958421035.1. Classification (GTDB taxonomy): domain Bacteria; phylum Actinomycetota; class Coriobacteriia; order Coriobacteriales; family Coriobacteriaceae; genus Collinsella. The sequence continues at coordinate 9,616 of CATZKS010000002.1, forward strand.
GGTGAGCAAAACGACCTGTTTTCCTCCGTCCCCAAGGGGTCATTTGTGAAGAGTGTCCCCAACGACTAGTCTTAGGCGAGGGGCGTGGGCTCCCATTCTCCGGTGAGGTGGGGGATGTCGAAGGTTCGATAGCTACAGTCGTAGGCGTGGGCCTGGGCCTCGCGGATGTTCCAGCAGATGTCGCAGGCGCGGTGTGCGTCCGAACCAAAGGTAATGGGCACCTCGGCATGGGCAAAGCAGCGCAAGAGGCCGGTCGCGGGGTAGTAGTCGTCGAGCCCCTTGCGCGACGCGGCAGTCGAGACCTCAACGCGCCGATTCGTGTCGTGTGCGCATTCTGCCATCTGCCCCCAGAACGGCGCGGGGTCAAAATCGGGTGCAAAGCCTTCCTTCGAAAAGCGCATGACCAGGTCGGGGTGGGCCATTACATCAAAGTTAAGCGGGCTTTCACAGGCGCGGCACCAGTCATCGACATAGCGCTCCCACACGCCGCGTACGCCCAGGTTTTCCCAAACATGCAGGTCGGTGTCATCGTCGACCCAGCCACAAAGCGAATCGGGCGTATCGGGACGAGCGACGTCCTCCGTCCCCGCCGTGCCCGCAGCACCGGCCATGATATCGCCCGGATCGCCAGTCCAGTGCACACTGCCCAAGCGCACTATGGCACCCGCTGACCAGCGCTCGACCAAAGGCTCGCAGCCCTCGTACCAATCGCATTCAAAGCCATAGATAAGCTCGAGCTCCGGCGCAATCTGCGCGGCAAGCTTGCGGGCGTCCTCAAAAGTCAAGCGATGTGCCGGCAGGTCGCCCTCGACAACCTGCACTTCGCAGTTGGCGTCCATGCTGGCGGGTAGGGTGAGGGGGTCAGTCGAGACCATGACGCGGCACCCGGCCGCAGCAGCGGCGCGAACGTTGTCCTCAAACGAGGCGTGCCCGTCCGAAAACGAGGTGTGGGTATGGCAATCGACCAGCGGGCAAGCAGGCATGGCGGCTCCTTTGCGTCAAGCGAATCCGCTCCATTGTAACGGCGCGGCCCTCGATGCGACGAGCGCGCCGGGGTGTCGGTTTCTTGCGGACAGGGAAAATCGCGCTCATCGCGCTCCGCCACATCTACGCCGCCCGCGATGTGTTAGCGTTTGGGTGAACAAAACGAGCCCGTGCGGAAAGGAGCCGGACCGTATGCCATGCGATAGCAAATCTCCGCTGTCCCGCGAGACCGATGCGCCCGAGACCATCGTCAAGCTGGAATGCGATATCGACGACGCGTCGCCCGAGGTGCTCGCCTACGCCGCCGACCGCCTGCGCGAGGCCGGCGCGCGCGAGGTGCATTGGCTGCCCCTCTATTGCAAGAAAGGCCGTCCCGGCTGGCAGCTGCAGGTAATCTGTACCCACGAGGATATCGAGCGCCTGCAGACGATTATCTTTTTGGAAACCACGACCAATGGCATCCGCCGCCAGGTTATGGAGCGCGTTTGCCTGCCACGCCGCTTTGAGCGCGTAACGACGCCATGGGGCGAGGCATCCGTCAAGGTAGCCACCCTGCCCGACGGCAGCGAGCGTGCGGCGCCCGAGTACGAAGACTGCTCCCGCCTCGCTCGCGAGCACGACGTGCCGCTCCAGCGCGTGATGCAGGCAGCTCAGAGCGCGGCACTGCGATTTGAATAGCGCGGCCGGCGACATCCCACGCCCAGCCACATTAGCCCCATCTCGAAAGGATCTCCCCATGAAATACCTCATCGCTTCCGACATTCACGGCTCGGCATATTGGACCGAGCGCCTGATCGCCGCCATCGAGTCCGAGCAGCCCGACCGCATCGTCCTGCTGGGCGACCTGCTCTACCACGGCCCGCGTAATGACCTGCCGCGCGACTATGCCCCCAAGCGTGTGATCCCGCTGCTCAACGCTCTGGCCGACCGCATCATCGCGGTGCGCGGCAACTGTGACGCCGAGGTCGACCAGATGGTCCTCGACTTCCCCGTCATGGCCGACTACGCCACGCTGTTTGACGAGACCGGCCGTGAGCTGTTCCTGACGCACGGCCACGTCTTTGGCGCCGGCATGCACAACAGCGTCGACCATGCGCCCGCGCTGCCCGAGGGCTCCGCGCTCGTCTACGGCCACACGCACATCAAGGCCAACGAGGAAAGCGCCGCGCACCCGGGCCTGTGGCTCTTCAACCCCGGCAGCGTGAGCATTCCCAAGGACGGTACGCACAGCTACGGCATCTACGAGGGCGGCGCGTTCCGTCACGTGATCATGGAGGAGGAATAACCATGGCACAGCATATGGCTCAGCAAAATGCCGAGGGTTCGCGCGACCTGTCCACGCTGGTCGACGCGTCGGCTGAGCTGCAGCATCTGGTGCAGGCCATCTGGCGCCTGCGTCAGCCCGACGGCTGCCCGTGGGACCGCGAACAGACGCACCGCAGCATTGGCAAAAACATGATCGAGGAAGCCTACGAGGCGCTCGATTGCATCGAGGCGGACGACGTGGCACATCTGCGCGAGGAGCTGGGCGATGTGCTCATGCAAGTAGTACTGCATGCGCAGATTGCGGCGGACGCCGGCGAGTTTACGCTGGCCGATGTGGCACGCGATATCGACGCCAAGCTCATCCGCCGTCATCCGCACGTATTTGGCGATGCGGATGCCGATAACTCCGACGAAGTGCTCAAGATCTGGGACGAGGTCAAGCTTGCCGAGAAGGCTGCCAAGGACAAGGCCGTGGCGGCGGGCGAGGCTACGCCCGAGGGCCTGCTCGACGGTGTGCCCACGCATCTGCCGGCGCTGATGCAGGCTCAGAAGGTATCGCGCAAGGCGGCTGCCGTGGGCTTTGAGTGGGAGACGGTCCAGGACGTGTGGGACGAGGTAGCCGAGGAGCGTGCCGAGTTTGAGGCCGAGGAGCCCGGCTCGCCCGAGCGCGAAATGGAGTTTGGCGACCTGCTCTTTGCCTTGGTCAACGTCGCGCGCAAAGAGGGGATCGACGCCGAGAGTGCCCTGCGCGCCAGCACGGCCAAGTTCCGCCGTCGCTGGGCTGCGATGGAGGCCGCCGTGCACGAGGCGGGCGATGACCTCGCCGCCTGCTCAACCGCTCAACTCAACGACCTGTGGGACCAAGCAAAAGCAAGCGAGTGAGGCCTGCGTCTCTCACGGCATCCATTCGTAGAGAGGTCTCTACAAGCAAAAAGCCATATACAACGGAAGATGTGCCAGCTGCGCTTCGGCATCCCACTCGAGTTGTTTAGGGTGCAACACGTAAGCCATCCCAATCTTCTTGTTAAAGCGCGCGCGGAATCGGTCGAGGGAGATGGTTCCGTATCTGCGTGGCGACTTAACTTCGATGGGGCTGATGCGCGGCTTTCCGGCGGCATTGACATAGGGTCGGGTAACGAGGAAGTCGATTTCCATGCGCTCCTCCCCCTCCTTCTTTCCGCTTTGGGAATAAAAGAAGAGCCTGTGTCCATTGGCCTTTAGAGATTGGGCAACGTAGTTTTCGGTAAGCATTCCTTCGTTCAATCCGATGTCGCCGCGAAGCACGGCTCTGTAAACGTCTTCATCGGTATCGTTGTTGTCAGAGAAGGCAAGCGTTACAAGCAGGCCGGTGTCTGCCATGTAGCACTTGAGGGCCATTTGCTCCATGCTGAGTGAAAGGCCCACGCTCGGTTCGCTTGCGGCATAGCAGATATTGGCAATTCGCGCGTCTGCCAGCCAAAAGAAGGCTTCTTCGTAGGTGCGCATGCGTGCGTTTTTATCAAGTGAGGAAAGCTTGAATCGTTTTTCGTGCCTAGAGAGCTGACCCGGGATGCCATCGAGTACGGAGACGACTTTGAATTCGTAACCGGTTGCAAAACGAGAGATATCGTTGCGATAGAGCTGGACGATTCGGCGCTTCGAAGCGTCGACGGGCGCAAAAGCGCGCTGTTCAACATAGATGGATACCGGCTCAGGCATGCCACCTACGAGCATGTATTCGCGCATAAGGGAGAGCGCTCTGCGATGTAGGGCATCGGGGAGCGGCTTCATCTTGTTAAAACTCATGCGAATGAGATCGGCCAGTCCCTTTTCGTCCATGCCCCAAAGAAACTCCTCAAAGTCGAGGGGCTCAAGTTCCAGAGACTCTTCCTCGGATGGGATGACGATATCTTTAATGTTCTGCTTGATGCTGAGCAGGGATCCAGTTTCGATGTAGTCGTAACGTCCGTCTGCAACGAGATACTTGATGAGTCCGCGTGCTTGCGGGTACATCTGGACCTCGTCAAAGACGATAAGTGTCTCGTGTTCATAGAGTTTGACGTTATAGAAAACCGAGAGATAGAGGAAGAGCGAGTCGAAGTCAGTGCGATAGTCCTCAAAATATTGCTTAACTTCGGCAGGTGCTTGAAAGAAATCAATGACAAGGCAGGACTTGTATTCGGTTTCTCCAAACGTGCGGGCAAGCGTGCTCTTTCCGACGCGGCGGGCTCCTTCAATAAGAAGTGCTGTTTTACCAGCGCTTTCATGCTTCCATTTTAGTAGTTTGTCATAGGCTTTTCGTTTAAGCATGGCTACCTCGTACACGATATCCAGAACTTTTATAACCTGATTATGCACGATATCCAGAACTTCAGACCCTTAGAATTGCACGATATCCAGAACTTTGCACGATGTAAAAGTACATTATTGGCTCTTTCATTCGCAAGCCAGGTAAAGACGGTATGCCGATAGAAGAATTTAATGGTTGGGGGGCGACCTCTAGAGATGAATGTTCGGTGCAAAAACAAGCGCCCCAAAGAATGATTTCTCCAATTCATATGTATCCCTCGGCTAACTTAGGGCATAATGCAAAAAGTGCGATATGGCTAACTTACGGAGGCGCACCGATGGTGCACAGTCGGCCAGTCGCTTGCATCAACTACGTTTCCAAGTGAGAGGGAGACAGCATGAGTGATATTTTGGACGTCTACGGTCGCGAGGTACTCGACAGCCGCGGCAACCCCACCGTCGAGGTCGAGGTCGTGCTCGAGGACGGCAGCTTCGGTCGCGCGATGGTGCCTTCGGGCGCTTCGACCGGTGCTTTCGAAGCCTGCGAGCTGCGCGACGGCGACAAGGGCCGCTATCTGGGTAAGGGTGTCTCGCAGGCCGTCGAGCACGTCAACAACGAGTGCGCTAACGCCGTCGTGGGCCTCGACGCCTTCGACCAGCGCGCCGTCGATGCCGCGCTGATTGCCGCGGACGGTACCCCCAACAAGACCAAGCTCGGTGCCAACGCCATCCTGGGCGTGTCGCTGGCCGTTGCCCGCGCCGCTGCCGAGTCGGCAGGCCTGTCGCTGTATCAGTACCTGGGTGGCGTCAACGCCCACCTGCTGCCCACGCCCATGATGAACATCCTCAACGGCGGCGTGCATGCCGACAACAACGTTGACTTCCAGGAGTTCATGATCATGCCCGTGGGTGCTCCGAGCTTTGCCGAGGGCCTGCGCTGGTGCGCCGAGGTCTACCACACCCTCAAGGGCGTGTTGCACGAGGCCGGCCTGGGCGGCGGCGTGGGCGACGAGGGCGGCTTCGCGCCCAATCTCAAGACCAACGCCGAGCCGTTCGAGTACATTACCAAGGCCGTGGAGAAGGCTGGCTTTAAGCCCGGCGTCGACTTCATGTACGCCATGGATCCGGCATCGACCGAGTTCTACAACGCCGAGACCGGCATGTACGAGCTCAAGGGCGAGGGCGTTGAGTACACGAGCGCTCAGATGGTCGATTACTGGGAGAAGCTTGTCGACACCTATCCCATCATCTCCATCGAGGATGGTATGGCAGAGGAGGACTGGGACGGCTGGGTCGAGCTCACCCGCCGCATTGGCAACAAGGTGCAGCTCGTAGGCGACGACCTGTTCGTCACCAACACCGAGCGCCTTAAGAAGGGCATCGAGCTGGGCGCCGCCAATGCGATCCTGGTCAAGGTCAACCAGATTGGCACGCTCACCGAGTCGCTCGAGGCTATCGAGACTGCCAAGGAGGCCGGCTACGCTTGCATCGTGAGTCACCGTTCCGGCGAGACCGAGGACTCCACCATCGCTGACCTGGTCGTGGGTGTTAACGCCGGCCAGATCAAGTCGGGCGCCCCGTGCCGCAGCGACCGTATTGCCAAGTACAACCAGCTCATCCGCATCGAGGACGAGCTCGAGGGCAGCGCGCGCTACGCCGGTAAGGCCGCGTTCTACAACATTCGCTAAACGGGCGAATTTGGCGAGGGGGAGGCTGACTCGGTTCCTCCCCGCCTTGGCTGGATGCCGCAAAGAACTATGGGCGCTGGGCCATACGGCTCAGCGCCTTTTTTATGTCGAGCAAAGGCTGGCGAAGGCGGCGCGGGCGCTCGTGCTATAACTAAGGAACTTAGCGCAAACAAACCTCAACCGCACAAGGCGCACATGGATCAGATTTACGACAACAGGTACTATTCCGCCGGTTCGCGTGAGCCGTCGTCTCGTCGTGCGCGTACCGCGCAGCTTGGCGGGTCTGGTTATGCTGGTGCTGATCGCTCCAGGTATAGCTCGCCGGCGACTTCGCATCCCAATGTTCAGCCAAATAGTTCCTCGGATAGTCCGGTGCGCCCATCGCGTTCCGCGCATGCGTCGCGCCCTTCGACCCAGACGTCCGACAAGCCGCGCCGTCCCTCAAGCCGTCTTTCGGGCTCGGACTTCATGCACTACGCCAACGACAACGCAGTGGTCAAGGCAATTTACGACTTTACCCACGGTCCTCAGCGAGGGCTATTCATCGGCATTGTCGTTGCCCTGGTGCTCGTGAGCCTGTATTTCCCCGTGCGCGATCTGTACGTGGCAAAGCGTTCGAGCGATATCTTGGCCAAGCAGGTCGAGATTCGCCAGCAGTACAACGACGACTTGCAGAAAAGCGTCGACAAACTGCTCTCGGAGGAGGGTATCAAGGACGCGGCGTCCGAGGACCTGGGCTTGGTGATGCCCGGCGAGAAGAGGATTGAAGTGCAGGGCCTGGACGGCGATTCGGATGCCTCGTCGAGCCAGAAGTCGTCGAACGCCAAGAAGGCCAGCGAAGTTGCCAAGGAAATCGAAGAAGTCGGTAAGGACGCGCCGTGGTACATCCAAGCGCTCGACATGCTGTTTGGGTTTAACGGCGTCGAGGGCCAGACGGTCGTGTCCAACGGCAAATAGCGCCCGGAGGGGAGCCCGCAATGACAAATTGCAAACGCTATAAGGTAGCCGCGATCGACCTGGGAACGGTGTCGTCGCGACTGGTGTTGGCCCAGGTCGAGGGCGGAGCGATTGTGGAATCGTCCAAGCATACCGAGATTACCGACCTGGGCGAGGGCGTGGACGCGACGGGTCGCTTTTGCGAGGCGGCTGTCGAGCGTGTACTCGCTGCGTGCCGTATGTTTGTGGACGAGGCGCGTACCTTTGGCGCCGCGTGCATCTGCACCACGTGCACGAGCGCCGCGCGCGATGCGTCCAACGCCGCCCTGCTGCTGGACGGCCTGCACGAGCTGGGGCTTGAGCCGCAGGTGATTCCGGGTGAGGTCGAGGCACGCCTGACGTTTTTTGGCGTGGCGCACGACTTTGCCGGCGAGCGCATCATTGTTGCCGATTCGGGCGGCGGATCCACGGAGCTCGCGACGGGCGTCTATGCGCCGGAGCGTGGCGTCTTTGCGCTAGAAGGGACGCGCTCGCTGGACATTGGCTGCCGCCGCGTGACGGAGCGGTTTTTCTCGACGATGCCACCCGCACGCGGCGAGCTTGCTGCCGCTGCCGCGTGGGCAGGTGAGCAGTTCGCCGCCTATTTTGAAGGCCTGCCCAGCGACTTTGAGCGCGCCGAACGCCTGGTCGCCGTGGGCGGCACCGTCACCACGCTCGTGGCGCTCGTTCATAAGCTGGAACCGTACGATTCGAGCTTTGTGCACCTGCGCGAGCTTTCGCTGGATCAGGTTTCGGCCGCTATCGAGCGCATGTCTGTGTTGGATGCGGACGGCATCGCCGCTCTACCGGGTGTACAGCCCAAACGCGCGGGCGTGATCTTGGCGGGCGCCGTGGTGATCCGCGAGCTCATGCGAGCCGGCGGCTACAAGACGCTCACTGTAAGCGAGAACAGCCTACTCGCCGGCATGGCCGCTACCATCAACGAGGTTCTCGACGGTGCGACCCCCACCATCGCCTGGACCCCCGCTCTCAGCACCCTCTAAATAAGCTGCGGTGAAATAGTTCCTAAATAAGCTGGTAAACGGTATAAACAGGATCTATTCCACCGCAGCTTAGAGTCCCACCGGCATCTAAAAGAAACGAGCCCGCATCCCTTGGGGACACGGGCTCGAAAGCTCCATATGGTAGGGGCGGTGGGACGTCCGCGTATTTGCTGCGCAAATCCGCACCGGCTTCGGTCGCCTGCCGGCGCCCTCGCCGGCTCGCTGCGGACGCTGCGCGTCCGCTTGACGCTCGCCCCCTCGCGGGTTCGAGTCCCACCGGCGTCCAAATAAAACGGGCCCGCATCCCTGGGGGACACGGGCCCGAAAGCTCCATATGGTAGGGGCGGTGGGACTCGAACCCACAATCCTTGCGGCGAGAGATTTTAAGTCTCCTGCGTATGCCAATTCCGCCACGCCCCCGTGAGACTAGAAGTCTAGCACAAGCCGTCCGTTACGCGTTGACGGCCATCGAGTGTTGGCCCGACTTCTCCAGGAACTCCTGGAACTTGGCTTCGTCACCCTTGTTTTGGTACTGCAGGGCCAGCAGGTATTCCAGGCGGCAGCTCTTGACCTTGTCGTCACCGGCCTCCTTGAGCATGCGCTCCAGCTCGGGAATATCGTTGTGGCGCTTGAGGATCATCGTGTCGTACATCAGCTGGCACTCGTGTGCGACTGCCTCGGCCTGACCGCCCTCAAAGCCCTTGATCTCGTGCAGCAGCTCCTTGGACTTTTTGCGGTCCTCCTGGCCAACGTAGTAGTTAAAGGCCTTAATGACCAGGTCGACACGCTGCATCTTGGGCAGGTTGAGTCCCAGCAGCAGGTCGAACATCTCGCTGGCGTGCTCGTGGTCCTCGCGCAGCAGATAGGAGTTCAGGCGCAGGTAGTCGCGGTTGTAGCGCGGGTACAGCATGCTGGTGAGTTTGCCGTCGAGCAAACGATCGAACTCGTCCCACTGCTTGGCGGCCATGAGCTGCTGCAGGCGTTTAAACGTGGTGCGTTTTTTGACGCTAAAGAACACCGACACGGCGATACAGATGATAACGACGGCGGTCCAGAGTGTGCGGGAATCGGGCATATTAGGGTCCTTAGTCACTCATAAAGCGAGCGGTATGACAACACGTACTGGATGTATTATACGCAGTGCGCAAGCAAACTGGCATAAAAGCTCATCGAGGCCGAGTGGCATCGCTCGCTGCGGTACACTTACCTAAAGTAAACCATGAAGGGAGACATTACCTATGAAGAAGATCGTTTTGGCTTGCGGTGCTGGCGCTGCTACTTCCACGCTCGTTGCCCAGAAGGTCGCCACCCTGCTCGACGCCAACGGTTATGCCGGCAAGTATGAGATCGTGCAGTGCGCCATCTCCGAGGCCAAGGATTACTGCGACGAGGGCGCTGACCTGCTGATCGCCACCACCGTTGCCCCCGAGGGTCTCACCTGCCCGTACGTGAGCGGCGTGCCCTTCATGACCGGCATGAACCGCGTCGCTGCCGAGAAGGCCGTCCTCGACGTTATGGCTCAGTAGGCGCTGCCTGTATGAGTGAGCAGAACGCCAATCCGGTCGAGCTCTTTGGCATGCGCGTTGCCCATGTGGGCATTAACGCCACCGACCCGGCAGACGCCCTGGAGATCGCGGAGCTGTTCTCGACGATGATGGGCCTGCCCGTCATCGAGACCCCCGTTTCGTACTTTAACGATTCGCTGGTCGAGATCATGAAGCAGAACGGTCGTGGCGCCAAGGGCCACATTGGCTTTGCCGTCAACGACATCGATGCGGCCGAGAAGTGGTTTGCCGAGCGCGGGCTCGAGGTTAACGAGGAGTCGCGCGTGCTGCTGCCCGACGGCGGCACCAAACTCGTGTACTTTAAGCGCGAGTTCGCCGGCTTCGCCGTGCACCTGTGCCGCGACTAGCGCACAAGCTGCTATAGCTAGCAAAAAGGGATAGAGCCGCGTGGCCCTATCCTTTATTTATGCCGAGGGGCATCCCTACCGTGGCAGGCGAATCGTAAAGCGGCTGCCGACACCCTCGACCGAGGTCACGCCAATGACACCGCCATGGCTATCGACGATCCACTTGGCAATGGCAAGCCCCAGACCCGAGCCCTGCGCGCCGGCATCGCGCGCGTTGTCGGCGCGGTAGAACCGCTCGAACGCGTGGGCTGCGGATTCCTGGTTCATGCCGATGCCCTCGTCCTCAACGTTTATGTCGATCGTGCCCGCGCCCGCATCCGGCGCCACGCCAAACGTGATGGGCGTGCCCGCGTCCGAATACTTGGCGGCATTCTGCACGATTACGCGCAGAGCCTGCTTCACGAGCGCCACGTCGACAGACGCGTCGCAGCGCGGGTCGCTGACAAGCGCAGCGTCGTACGCCAGTCGATACGTGTGCTCGGTATCGATCATCTGCGATTCCTCGCATACCTCGCCGACCAGTGCAGCCAGGTTAGTATTCGCGCGCCGCAGCACGGTGCGGCCGGCATCGCCGCGTGCCAAAAACAGCAGCTGCTCCACGAGCTCCTGCATGTGCTCGCTTTCGGCCTTGAGGGACGCGATGGATTCCGCCAGCACGTCCGGGTCGTCTTTGCCCCAGCGGTCGAGCATGTTTACGTAGCCCTGAATCACCGCAATGGGCGTGCGCAGCTCGTGGCTTGCATCGTTGACAAAGCGCATCTGCTGCAGCTTGGCCTCTTGCATCTGGCGCAGCAGGCGGTTGAGCGCGACCTCGATGCTTGCCAGGTCGGCGTCGCCGGTGGTGACGCTCGGCGAGTCGACGCTTGCGCGCTCGATGGCCTGCTCCAGCGTTTCCATCTTGCCGCCGGAGAGCTGCATACGGCCGAGCTCGTCCACGCGCAAGGCCAGGTCGTTGAGCGGCGCCATGGTACGGCGCACGCGCCTCGCGCCGCCGAGCATGTTGAGCACGCTGATGACCTGCCAACCTACAACGACAAGGTAGAGAGGCCATAGCGAGACGAGGTCCTGCGCGAGGGGGAAGGTCTTGGTGGTACGCGCAAGCTCGACGGTATAGGTGAGCGTTGTCAGGTCCCAGCCGCGCGCGGGCATCAGCGACATGCCGTGAACGGTGGCGCCGGGAATCCAGCCTGCGGTAAACGCGCCGTCGGGCAGCGTCTGGTTGTATCCATAGACGAGGATCGCCGCCGCAATCACCATCAGCAGCAGATCGAGCCAGACGTAGCTCATCAGGCGGCGCCACATATAGCCCCAGTTGATGGCGCGGGCGATGGAGGTGACGCGTTTGGCCTCGGCGTTACGCACGGCAGACATAGCCCACCCCGCGCACGGTCTGGATGATGCGGGCACCGCCGGCGTCCTCGATCTTGGCGCGCAGGTGCGCGATGTGCACGTCGACGTTGTTGGTGTCGCCCACGTATTCGTAGCCCAGCGCTTCGTGCGCGATGCGCTCGCGCGTGAGCACGGTCTCGGCATGCGCCATAAGCAGGGCGAGGACGTCGAACTCGCGAGCCGTGAGCGCGATGGGCGAACCGCCGACCGTGACTTCGCGGCGGTTGGGGTCGAGCGCAACCGAGTCAACGGTAAGCGCGGCGGGGGAGGGCGCGGCAGCGGTCTGGGCCGTGTCGGTTGCCGGGGACATTGTGGCGATACCGGCGGCCGTGCCGCTCGCTACGCCAGCCCTGGCGCCGGCGCCGCCAACGCCCGAAGCCGCCCGCACGGCCTCCGAGCGCTTCAGCGCCACGCGGATCCGTGCGAACAGCTCCTCGATCGCAAACGGCTTGGTCAGGTAGTCGTCGGCGCCGGCATCGAGCCCGGCAACCTTATCCATCACGGCATCGCGCGCGGTGACCATGATCACCGGCACGTCCTTGTGCTTGCGGACACGCCGCAGGACCTCCATGCCGTTGAGCTGCGGCAACAGCACATCGAGCAGAATCAGATCGTAGTCGCGCTCCAGTGCCAGGTCCACGGCGGTGCGGCCGTCGGCGGCGTGCTCCACCTGGTAGCCCTCGTGCTCCAGCTCGAGCGTCACAAAGCGGGCGATTTTCTCCTCGTCCTCTACGATCAGGATCCGTGCCATGCGTGCCCCCGTCTGCGATTACTTGTCGTCGTTCAGATTTTGTTTGATGTCGTCCGCGGCATCGGCGGCGTGATTCATAAGGTTGTTGATGCTGCCGGGCACGTCGCCGTCGCTGTCGATGCGGTAGCGCATGCCAAAGAACAGGCCAATCAGCATCAGCCATATCGTGGCGCCCCAAGCAAACAGCGCGACGATGGGGATCAGGATGGGGATGTTGAGGATGATCGCATCGCGGCGCGTGGCGATAAACTTGGTGTCCAGGCTCAGGCGGAAGAGCTTTTTGAGGTACTCCCACACGCTGTCCATCTTCTTGGAGAAGTCGGTCTTTTCGCTCGACTTTTCGTAGGCGGCCTGCGCGGCGACCATCTCGGCCGAGGGCTCATCGACTGGCGCGGACTCGGTGGCGGCGTGCGCCGACGTGGTCTGGGTCTTGCCCTGCGACTCGAGCCAAATGATGGCATCCAGGACGTTGCCGTCGGCGGCGTCGAGCGCGGCCTTGGCATCGGTGTAGCTCACGTTGCACTTGGTGCGGATGGTTTCAACTTTTTCGAGGTCGTCCATGACCTGTCCTTTCGTTCGATGGGCGCGACGCCGGATGATCTACCCGGGCGCGAGCGTTGCGTTCGGCGGCCTGCGTGGCGCCGCCCCGCCCTTGGTCGAACTCTATAGTGCAGGTTATAGATTAAGCGATTCTTGAGCCAAGATTAATGTTGGATGAGTTTTTGCGCGGCGGTGGGGAAGTATTGGACCTCGATAGCGGGGGATGGGGTGCCGGTAGTAAAGCGGTGTCAAGGGTTGGTCGAGCAGGCGGTTTCTCCATTGATGTCCGCACGGCATGTGACACTTACCCTGCCGCCCCGCTCCGCCGCGGCGGCATGCGTCTGAACAATGACCCTCTAAGGAGTTCGATATTGATGAGTGACAACACCAAGCATCTCGCAAAGAAGTGCGTCAAGGACGCGGGGCCGTGCCTCGCACTGTGTTTTGCCGGCGCAGCGGTCGCGCTGCTGGCTTCTTTGGGGCCGTTCGACGTGCTCCGAAGTGCCAGTTCTCTGCATGTTTGCATGGCCCTTGCCGGCGCCATGATGACCGGCGGCGTGCTCGATCTGGTTTTTTGGGTGCTTGACCCGTTTGGATGGAAGAACGAAGGGTAAGCCCTAAAGGATGGAAGGGCTGGAACGGTTAGCTTAGTAATCGTGCAGAATGTGGGCTAGCGACTTGCAGGGAAGTGGTAATCCGATGACGGTCTATGTGACGGGCGATATTCACAGCGGCCTCGACATGCAAAAGCTGCGCGACTGGGATCTTGGGGATAGCCTGACGGGCGACGACTATCTCATCATCGCGGGCGACTTTGGCTTTCCGTGGGATTTTTCTGCCGAGGAGTGCGCCGATATCGCCTGGCTGGAGTCGCGCCCTTATACCGTGCTGTTCGTCGACGGCAACCACGAACGTTTCGATCACTGGGCGGAGCGTCCCATGGAGCTGTGGCACGGTGGGCTGACGCAGCGCCTGTCGGACACCTCGCCCATTCGGCGCCTAACACGCGGCGAGGTTTTTGAGCTCGATGGCTCAACGATCTTCACCATGGGCGGTGCCACGAGCGTGGACAAGGAGTACCGCATTCCGTATTCCAGCTGGTGGCCGCAGGAGCTGCCGGACGAGCGCATCTTTGAGGAGGCGCGGGCAAAGCTCGAGAGCATGGGCTGGAAGGTCGGCTACGTGATCACCCACACCTGCTCTACGCGCATGCTTTCGCCCACGCTTTATCCGGCACCCGGCTGGAATTGCCCCACGGTTGATCGACTTACGGCATTTTTCGATGAGCTGGAAGATCGCATGGACTACAAGCGCTGGTATTACGGGCATTTTCATCGTGATGCAAACCCTGCCGAGCGCCACACCGTGCTCTATGACTGCATCGTTCGCCTGGGCGACGAACTCCAGCCCTGGGATGTTGCGTAGGGGCGGGGTGGCTGGTTACTCGACCGTTACAGTGATGTTTTCCCGATGCGTACGGATAACATCCCAGCTAAAGTGCTCGACCAGCTGCTCGGCAGAGCGCGGCGTGGTGTCCGGCGCGATGCCCGTTTGACCGGCGAGCCAGCCCAGCAGTGCCTCGGGTGTGCCAAAGCGGGCGCGTAGTTCGCCTAGGTCCAGATCGCGGTCGCGCTTGGAAAGGCGGCGGCCGTCCGGCGACATGAGCAGCGGAATGTGCGCGTAGTGCGGCGTGGGCAGTCCCAACAGGTGCTGCAGATAGATCTGGCGCGGCGTGGACCCCAGCAGGTCGCATCCGCGCACGACCTCGGTGACGCCCATGGCGGCGTCGTCGACCACCACGGCTAGCTGATAGGCAAAAACGCCGTCGCTGCGGCGGACCAAAAAGTCGCCGCACTCGGTGGCGAGCGCCTCGCATTGAGCCCCGTACGTGCGGTCCACGAATTCGATCACGTCGTCTGCGAGGTCATCTACGGTGGGCACGCGCAGGCGCGTGGCCGGAGCGCGCAGGGCACTGCGGCGGGCGATTTCTTCGGCAGAAAGGCCTCTGCAGGCGCCGCGGTAGATGGGCGTGCCGTCGCTGGCGTGCGGCGCACTCGCGGCGTGGAGTTCGGCGCGCGTGCAAAAGCAGGGATAGGTGAGGCCGGCGTCTTGTAGCTGGTGCAAGGCGCTCTCGTACAGGTCAAGGCGATCGTGCTGGTAGTAGGGGCCTTCGTCCCACTCGAGCCCTAGCCAGGCCAGGTCGTCAATCAGTTGAGCGGCAAGTTCCGGGCGCTTGCAGCGATCGTCTAGGTCCTCGATGCGCAACACGATGCTGCCGCTCTGGCTGCGGGCCGAAAGCCACGAGCACAGGCAGCTGAATACGTTGCCCAGGTGCATGCGGCCCGAGGGCGACGGGGCGAAGCGGCCCACGACGGGGGTGGGCCCTGCCGTTGCCGGTGTGTCCGCGGAGTGTGTTGCTATGTTGCATGCGTTGATGTCCATGCGGACGAGTATAGCGCGGGAGGTGGGGGAGGCACCGACTCGACAGCTCGATCGCGCCCGCCAGCCAACCCCTCAAACGACAGAAACCCCGGCAGCTCTTCGCAACTGCCGGGGTCTCCGCGGAAAAGGGGGACATGATCCTCAAGCGAACGGCAAAGGGGCAAACCGTTTTCGCTCAACTGCTTTATGCCCCTCGCCCGCCGGCTTAATCGGCTCACGCCGCTCCCACACAAAGCCGCTACACCTGTGACGGAGCTGTGAAGTGGTATCTATTGCCGGAGCGGGCTATGCCAAGGAGTGTCCCAGATTACCGGCAGATAAGGAACGTCCCCAGGTGCCGGCCGCGGGCGTGACTTTCGTCCCGTTTGATACTCCGCTGACCTAGATGTTCGTCACATGAACCCGCAAACGTGGGACAATGACGCTACTGGTATCACAGACAAAGGATGTGCCTATGAACGCCCCCGTTGCCAAGCCCTGTCGGCAGCGCCACCTGTTTGCGCGATTCGCTTCCGTCTGCGCGCTCGTTGCGCTTGCGTTGTTGCTGCTGCCTGCCGCCGCGCACGCCGACGGCTACTCCATGACCCAAACCTATATCGGTGCCACGGTTGAAGCCGATGGATCGCTGACCGTTGTCGAGGGGCGCCAGTTTGATTTCGATGACGACATCAACGGCGTGTTTTGGGAGATCAATACGGGAGCCAACCAGCAGGGCGGCACGGCGGGCGTCGATGTGCAGAGTGTCGAGGAAGAGGACACCGCGTTTAACAAAGTCGATAGCGCGAACAAGGGCGATTCTGGCGTCTACACGGTCGAGCAGGCCGGTGACGGCGTAAGGATTAAGGTGTTCAGCCCCCACGAGAGCGGCGACAGCGCGATCTATTACGTGAGCTACACCATGACCGGTGCGGTTATGAACTGGGCCGATACCGCCGAGCTCTACTGGAAGTTCGTGGGCGACGGCTGGTCTGCGGATTCCGACGATGTCGAGATGGAAGTGCGCTTCGCAAATGCCGCTGCCGGGACGGCGGCCGTCAAAGGCGATAACTTCCGCGCATGGGGCCACGGTCCGCTGACGGGCGACGTGTCGCTCGATGAGGACGAGCCCATGGTCGCCTATACCATTCCCTGCGTGCATCAGGGCGAATTCGCCGAGGCACGCATCGCCTTCCCTAGCGACTGGGTGCCGCAGCTTGCCGCTTCGGGCGAAGAGCGCATGTCAACGATCCTGAGCGAAGAGAAGGAATGGGCCGACGAAGCTAACGCCCGCCGTGAGCACGCGCGTGCGATTGCCAGCGCGATTGCCGTGGTGTGTGTTGTTGTGGCGGTTGCCTATACCGGTGTGATCGTGATGCTCAAGCTGCGCAGGCCCAAGCCCAAGCCGCTCTTCCAGGACGAGTACTTCCGCGATGTACCCTCCGCCGACCATCCCGCGGTGCTTGCAGCTCTTATGAGCTGGAACGACGTGCCCGATCAGGCATATATCGCCACACTGATGAAGCTGACCGACGACCGCGTGATCAAGCTGGAAGAAGCGACCGAGACCAAGAAGAAGGGTCTGCTCCGTCGCGAAAAAGAGGAGCAGACGTATCGCATCACAGTGACCGACGAGGCCTGGAAGGCTGCCAAGAAGGACGGCATCGATCGCGATGTGCTCAAGGTCTTCTTCGCCGGCGTTAAGCCCGATAAGGACGGAGTCCGTTCGCGCACGTTTAGCGAGCTGGAGGAGTACGCTAGCGAGCGCACCACATCTGTTGGCGACAAGCTCGAGGACTATCAGAGCACAGTTAAGGCCAAGCTGGAGGCGCGCGAGCTTATTGCATCGGATGGCACTATCGCGATGGTGGCCGGCCTGGTTCTTGGCATCATCATTGTCTTTGGCATTTTGGGCTCTCTGTTCTATACCGACTTTGCGGACGCCAACGTCGGTGCCGCTATGATCTCGATCCCCGTCACGATTGTGGGCTTTGTCCTGAGCTGCACCTTCCGCCGTTACACGCCGGAGGGCGCCGAGGTGGCGGCTCGCTGCAAGGCGCTCAAGCATTGGCTCGAGGACTTTACGCGCCTGAAGGAGGCCATCCCCAGCGACCTGATCTTGTGGAACAAACTGCTGGTGATGGGCGTTGCCCTGGGCGTTTCGAAAGAAGTGCTGCGACAGCTGGCCGAGGCCGTGCCTGCGGACCTGCGCAACAGCGACGATTTCTACGACAACTACCCCTGCTACTGGTGGTATTACCATCACTACGGCAACGAGTCTCCGCTCGATTCGTTTAACGATGTGTATCACGAGACCATCCGCGAGCTGGCTTCGAGTTCCGATAGCTCGAGCGGCGGTAGCGGCGGCGGCTTTTCCGGTGGCGGCGGTGGCGGCGTCGGCGGAGGCGGCGGCGGAACGTTCTAGCGAGCGCTTGCTTTGGGGTGGATCTTTCTGGGCGGTTGCCAGGGAAGATCCACCCCATTTTTGTGCATCGAAACGGGCTAAACTTTCCGTTGAGGACTTTCGCGCAAGGGGCAGTGGATAAAAAATGCCAAATATGAGTACTGTTGCTGCGTTGGTCACATATGTTTGCACATAATAATGGGCTCCTAATGAGAGTACTTCTCGTTAGGAGCCCATTTTATTGAACATTTGGGGAGCTACGTCAGCTCGCGCAGCTGGTCGTCATGCCTGCAAGCATCAAAAATGCCCCAAATCGCTGCTACTAAAAAGGTAACAGTACTCATATTTGATGTTTTTTGACCACGGCTATCTACAAACCCCCTAGGCCACTCATTGGGGACAGACTTAAATGACCAGGTGTGGCTGCCGAGGCTAGGCTGTTAGATCGAGTTCGTAGAGGAAGCTTTCGCGCGGCATGTCGTGACGGCGCTCTTCGCGGTTGGCGCGGTGCGTGGCCGTGCGCTTAAAGCCGTGCAGTTCGTAGAACTTCCACGAGCAGTTGGAGTCGGTGTACAGGTGCGCCCTCGTCGCCCCGCGCGAGGACAGGTACGAGACTGCGGCGTCGAGCAACACCGAGCCAACGCCCAGGCCATGGACGTCGCGATCTACGGCAAGCAGCGTGACCTCGTTGTCGTGTGGTAACGGGCTGCTTTCGAGCAGGCGGTTGTTGGTTCGGATGGTTGCGCGCACAAACGAGAGATACTCGGCGCAGGCATCGGGCTCCAGCTCGCGCATTTGCGATAGCAGTGCGCGTTCGGTATCCAGCCAATGTTCCTTAACGGTGGCGCCGGAGCTCTGTCCCGCACGCGCGAGCGCAATGCCGCGCGCCTGACCGTCGATTACGGCAACCTGCGAAAACGTCGAAGACGAAAGGCAATAGGCGAGGTCGCACGCGGCCTCGAGGCGGTTGTACTCATCGTTATCCGAATTGTTATGCCAAAGCTGCTGCAGAATCAACGCGATGGCGTCGAAGTCTTCGGTATCAAACGGTCGGTAGAGAACCCGCGAGACCATGGTGCCTCTTTCTTTTGCGGATGCATATCGAGCACAGTTCTACCACGCTATTGGCATCTAATTATGGTGCCCCTGTGTTCCATGAACTCACCGTGCCCGGTGCCGTGCCCATCCCCTCCGCTCGCAAACTTTTTCTGCATATGCGCCCGTTGCGGGGTGCATCGATGCGCTCGATGCGCTACATTGAATCAGTATTTTCAATGCCGCTGCGCGAGCGCTGCAGATCGACGTATCACCGGCTCACAGAGCACGGCGGCGTACCAGACAGGAGGACTGCATGGGATCTGATGTGAAGATCGCACGCGCGTTGATCTCGGTTACCGATAAGACGGGCGTCGTCGATTTCGCACGGACGCTGGTCGATGACTTTGGCGTCGAGATCATCTCTACGGGCGGCACGGCTCGTGCCATCGAGGACGCGGGCGTCCCCGTAACCCCCATCGAGGAGTTCACGGGCTATCCCGAGATGATGGACGGCCGCGTTAAGACCCTGCACCCCAAGGTTCACGGCGCGCTGCTGGCCCGCCGCGATTCCGAGCAGCACATGCAGGAGGCTGCTCAGCACGGCATTAAGCTGATCGACCTGGTCGTCGTCAACCTGTACGAGTTCGAGAAGACCGTCGCCAACCCCGAGGTCACCTTCGCGGACGCCATCGAGCACATCGACATCGGTGGCCCCTCCATGCTGCGCTCTGCCGCCAAGAACGCCGCGAGCGTTACCGTCATCTCCGACCCGGCCGACTATGATGCCGTCCTGGCCGAGATGCGCGAGACCGGTGGCTGCACCACGCTTGCCACCCGTCGTCGCCTGCAGGTGAAGGTCTACCAGACCACCGCCGCCTACGACACGGCTATCTCCCGTTGGCTTGCCGCCCAGGCAAGCGACGTGGCGGACACTTCTGCCAAGCTCGAGATCTCGCTGGAGAAGGTCGACGACCTGCGCTATGGCGAGAATCCTCAGCAGAAGGCCACGGTCTATCGCTTTGCCGAGGGCTGCGAGAACACCGCGAGCTCGCAGTTCCCGCTCGTTGGCTCCGAGCAGATCCAGGGCAAGCCGCTCAGCTACAACAACTATCTGGATGCCGACGCCGCTTGGAACCTGGTCCGCGAGTTCGAGGAGCCGGCCTGCGTGATCCTCAAGCACCAGAACCCCTGCGGTTCCGCCGTTGCCGAGGACATCACGGCCGCCTACGACCGCGCCTTCGCCTGCGATCCCAAGAGCGCCTTCGGCGGCATCATCGCCTGCAACCGCGAGGTTCCCTATGAGCTGGTCGAGCACTTTGCCGATCAGAACAAGCAGTTCGTCGAGGTTATCATCGCCCCGAGCTACACTGCCGAGGCGCTCGAGCGCATGTCCAAGCGTCCCAACCTGCGCGTGCTGGCTACCGGCGGCGTGGACCACGGCGCCCAGGTGGAGCTGCGCTCCGTCGACGGCGGCATGCTGGTGCAGGAAGTCGACCACGTGACCGAGGATCCCGCGACCTTCACGTTCCCCACCGACCGCAAGCCCACCGACGCTGAGATGGCCGAGCTCGAGTTTGCCTGGAAGGTCTGCAAGGGCGTCAAGTCCAACGCCATCCTGGTTTCCAAGGGTAAGGCCGGCATTGGCATGGGCCCCGGTCAGCCCAACCGCGTTGACTCTGCACTGCTTGCCTGCGAGCGCGCCGAGGACTTCTGCGAGCGCGAGGGCGTGGAGAAGGGCGGCTTTGCCTGTGCAAGCGACGCGTTCTTCCCGTTCCGCGACAACGTCGACGTGCTTGCCGCGCACGGCGTGACCTGCATCATCCAGCCCGGCGGCTCCAAGCGCGACGACGAGAGCGTCCAGGCCTGCAACGAGCACAATATTGCGATGGTCTTCACGGGGGCCCGCCACTTTAGGCACTAAGTTTCGCCCCGGGACAAAATAATCTCCGCAAAAGACGGCTGCTCCGTTTGGAGGGCCGTCTTTTTGGTATAAGAGGACGGAATGACTAACACGAAAGGTATGACCATGCCCCAGATTGATGATGCCGAGCTGTTTGGCAATGCCGAGGATCAGCGTGCGTACGAGGACTTTTGCGCCAATCAGGAGGCGGTCGAGAAGTTCACGCTCGACAAGCCCGCGCTTGTCTGCCGTTGGCGCATGTCCAACAAAAAGGTGCCCATGCTCAACCGCCACATTCGCGCACTGTCCGAGCGCCTGGTGCAGGGCGAGCCGCTTACCCATAACATGCTCAGCTGGGCCAAACAGCACGTTGAGTGGTCGCTTGCCGAGGGTGATTACACCGCACGCGACGGCGTGCTCATGCTGGTGATCGACATCAACGGCAACGCCGCCATGACGGTGGGGGAGTACGAGCCGCTCGCCGATACGTCGGCCAAGGCGCTGCGCGCCCGCTCCGCCGAGGCCCGCTCCGAGGCCGACGAGACCGGCGTGGCGCCCGAGCTGCTCGCCGCCGTCAACAACGGCGAGCTCGCCTTTGTGGCGCCGGCGGACGAGTTCCTGTGTGGCACGGCGACGCTCATCGAGCAGTTGGCCCAGACCAAGGGCATCCCGGTCACGCGCGTAGACATTCCCGCGCAGCTTAAGGGCGCGCTGTTCCTAGTGAGCGACGAGCACGGCGTGGTCCCCGCAACCGAGACGGACGCCACCGAGGCCGACGCCGCTACGGTTGCCTTCTTCGCCGAAGGCTACGAAAAGCTCCGCGCCCGCCGCTAAATGATTTTCTGGGACGGGGATTAAAGAATCATTTTGGTCCCCGCCACCGCTACGAGTGCGAGGCGGACAAAACGCCCCCGCTCGCGAACAGTTCTGTCACCTTGGCACCGCGCGCGGTACACACCTGCAGTTTCGCAGCCATAATGGTGGCAAGACAACCAAGAGGGGAGCGGAACCCATGCCGCTGATCTATATCGTTGAGGACGACGAGCCCATTTGTCGTGAGCTTGTCGACATTCTTGCCCGCGCCGGGTTTGAAATCGAGGCCTGCGAATCGTTCGAGCACGTCTCGCGCGATATTCTCGCCGCCGCTCCCGACCTGGTGCTGCTCGACCTCACACTCCCTGTCAAAGACGGCCAGCACATCTGCCATGAGGTTCGCCGCGAATCCGAGGTTCCCATCATCGTCCTCACGTCGCGCACGACCGAGATTGACGAGGTCATGGCCATGACGCTCGGCGCGGACGACTTTGTTCCCAAGCCCTACAGCGCCCGTGTGCTCGTGGCGCGCATCAACGCACTACTGCGTCGCACCGCGGCGGCGGGCGAGCGCAGCACGCTCGTCCACAAGGGACTGGAGCTCGACCTCGCACGCTCCATGGTCACCAACACGCAAACGGGCACCAGCACCGAGCTCACCAAAAACGAGCTGCGTATCCTCTCGTTGCTTCTGAGCCGCGCGGGCAAGATCGTCTCGCGCTCGGCCATCATGCAGGACCTGTGGGACTCCGATGCCTTCGTGGACGACAATACGCTCACCGTCAACATCAACCGCCTGCGTACCACGCTCGAAAAAATCGGCATCAAGGGGTATTTGACGACGCATCGCGGCCAAGGCTATTCGGTCTAGGGGCCGGCTATGTCGTTTGGCAAGTTCTTTAAAGATGCGCTGCTTCCCGTCGCCGTGTGGACGTGCGGCGTGCTGCTGAGCTGCTTTGTGCTGACGGTCGCCGGTGCTTCGACATCTATTGCGGTCGTGGCGGTCGGCGTGTCCTTTATCTTTGGTATGCTCGGCATCGTGGTCGAGTACGCGCGCCGTCGCCGTTTTCTGCGTCAGCTGGAGCGTGCGGCCGAGGAGCTCGAGAGTCCCGCATGGGTGCAGGAGATGGTGCAATGCCCGACCTATGCCGAGGGCGAGCTCGAGTACGAGGTCTTGCGTCGCGTGGGCAAAGCTGCTTGCGACGAGGTTGCCGAAGGCCGGCGTCAGACCGATGACTATCGCGACTATATCGAGAGCTGGGTCCACGAGGCCAAGCTGCCCCTGGCGGCGGCCCACCTGATTTTGGAAAACCTGGACGGCAGCGAAGACGACCTGTCGCGCGTGGATGACCTGGGCCGTGAGCTGGCTCGCGTGGAGCGCTATATCGACCAGGCACTGTACTACGCGCGCTCGGAAGTCGTGGAGCGGGACTACCTGATTCGCCGCTGGGATCTCAAGACCTTGGTGACGGGCGCGATTAAAGCCAACGCGCGCGAGCTCATCGCGGCGCACGTGGCCCCGGTGTGCGAGAACCTCGACTTTGAGGTCTTTACCGACGAGAAGTGGCTCGAGTTTATCTTGGGGCAGCTCATCCAGAACAGCATTAAATACGCGTGCGAGGACGGCGCGAAGATCGTGTTTTCGGGCGCGTTGCTGGACGAGGGTCTGGCGAGTGAGCGCATTGAGCTCACTGTTGCCGATAACGGCTGCGGCGTGAGTGCGGCAGACCTGCCACGCGTGTTCGAGAAGGGCTTTACCGGCGACAACGGCCGCACCACCAAGCGCGCAACGGGCATCGGCCTCTATCTGGTGGCACGCCTGTGCTCCAAGATGGGCATCGACGTCACCGCGGCATCCGATTCCGGCGAAGGCTTTGTTGTCACGTTTGCCTTCTCAACCAACAAGTTCCAATACTTTGAGTAGTCAGCCCGTATAGCGTAGACGTTCAGGATCTTCCCATTTAAGAAGAAATCAGGCTTTTCGGCAGCTATATTCCCGAACGGGAACATTGCTAATGTAGTCAACACTATATTCCCGTACATGAACATAGTGCTACAGTTTTATACTATGTTCACGGGCAGGAATATAGCTGGAGGCGTTATGAGAACGGTGACAACGATTAAAAAGCTGGATGGGCGCGTCAAGCTCAAACCGTCGGAAGCCGCTTTCTCGGAGCGCACGGTTTTCGATCCCTCTGAGATAGGGAAGGCCCTTAGGCTCAGAAGGCGTGAGCTCGGCTTGACTCAACGTGACGTCGCGACTATGACGGGTCGCAGCCTTCGTGTGATTGGTGATATCGAACGGGGGCGGACAACGGTCGAAATTGGTGTCATTTTCGATTACGCCTCCATCGTGGATATTGATTTTATTCTGAAGGTGAGGGGGAAGTAATGGATGGCACGCTGTTCGTTCACCGTGAGTTTAATGGGTCTTACCAGCTGGTCGGCATATTGGAGGAAAATGCGGGGTTTCCGATATTCACCTATAGCCCCAAATATCTCGAGAGCGGTGATGCGGCGCCGATTTCGATCTCGCTGCCGTTGACGGCCGAGACATTTAGTCCGGATGCAACGGGTTCCTTTTTCTCCGGCATCATTCCGGAGGGGCAGCTCAACAGGGACCTTGAGAAAAGGGCGCGAGCGGAACGCGGAGATTACTTCAAGGTACTCGATTTGGTCCGCGATGAACCCGTCGGCGCCCTGGTTCTGACGCGAGAGCCTTCGGGCGACAGCCTCGAAATGGACTATGAAGAGATAGGTGCGGAACAGCTAAGCGGGCTGGCATACGCACCGGCGGAGGTTGCTTTTGATTTAGCGCTAGAGAGTCGAATCTCCCTTGCAGGTGCTCAGGCGAAGATCGGTCTCTACCATACGGGCGATGACCCATGTGGTGGATGGTACCTGCCTCATGGAGCGGCTCCATCCACGCACATTCTCAAGGCGGGGTCGAAAACGTTCCCGGGCGAGACAGTGTGCGAAGCGATGTGCGTGAGAGCCGCCTCTCTGATGGACCTATCGGCCGAAGAGTGTTTTCTTATCCGAGTTGAGGATGCCGAGCCAATTATCGCCGTGAAGCGATTTGACCGAGTAACGTCTGATGCCGGACGCTCGGTTGACGGATTGCCAATTCCATACCGTTTGCATCAGGAAGATGTTTGTCAGGCCAGGGGCGTCTCGCGTGAGCTTAAATATGAGCCGACGGGCGTCAATTACCTGGGGCTTATCGTCGATGCGGTGCGAAGGGCGTCGACGAATCAAATGGAGGACAGGTTCCTTGTCGGCTATAACCAGCTGTTCGACTATGCCGTAGGTAACTGTGATAACCATCTAAAGAACTGGTCGCTCGTATGGGACGAAAGTTGGAAGCAGGTGAGGTTGGCGCCGCTCTATGACGTGCTGTGCACAACGGTTTACCCCAGTCTCGTTCGTGAGATGGGCGTCTCGTTTGGTGGGAGCCGCAAGATTGACGAAGTAACGCGCGGGTCGGTGATGAGCCAAATGATTGGGGCGGGTTTGCCCGGGGGAATTGTCGCCGGAATGATTGCTGATACCTGCAATGAGGTTCCAGACGCGCTAAGAGACGCCGCGCGCGGTCTCAAAGAAGAGGGTTTTCCCGAAGCGGAGGTAATGTTCGAGAAGATCATTCCAGAAGTGCAAGCTCGTCTAAGCAGGATCGCCTTATAGTAAAAACTTGCCATCCCAAACAAAACGTGCCGCCCCAAACGGGGCGGCACGCCATTTTTCTATCAGACAACTCGCTGAAGTAAGGCTGCGAAGGCCGCGAGGCCGGGAGGGGTTTCCTAAGGGCACATCCCGCAGCCGCGAAGCGGCGAGGACGTGCCTGTGGAAACCCCGCAGGCCCCGCGGCCGGTGGGAGCAACGCTACTTTACGACCAAGATGTCGCAGTCGGTGTTGCGCAGCAGGAACGTCGAAATCGAGCCCAGGAGCGCATACTTGATCGAGGACAGACCGCGAGCGCCGCAGAGCACCAGGTCGGGCTTAACCACGTCGAGCATCTCGTCCTTGAGCGTCTCGCGAATACGGCCGGCGCGAATCATGACCTCGACCTCGGGAATATCGGGATTGGCCTTGGCCTCTTCGAGCTGCTTGGCGATGGAGTTCTTAAATGCCTCCTCTAGGCCGTTGACCAGATCGACCGGATAGGAACCGGCGCTCTCGAGCGCCGTGGAATCGATAACGTGGCCGATGATTAGCTTGGCGCCGTTGTTCGCGGCGACCTTGATGGCGCGTGCGAGCACAAAATCCTGCTGCTCAGTACCGTCGAGTGAAACAAATACCTTGGTGTAGCCCTCGTTCATGGTTTCCTCCTTGGTCTATCGCACGGGCGCGGGGCTCGTGCATCGGGCGGGCGCGGGCGCGTTGGCCGCCGGACACTTTATCTTGTTGCAGTTATACCCAAGGATTTGGGTTTGACCGCTCGCAATTCTGTGAACGGGCGAGTTTTTTGGTAAGGGTAGGCGTAGACGCGCCCGAACGGTTGATAATGGGACATCGCCCGCACCGTCCGCAGAACAATATCGGCGGGTGTCTAACGAGGGGGTCCCTTTGGATATTATCGAGCTTCTAAAATCTGCCTTCATGGGCCTGGTCGAGGGCATCACCGAATGGCTGCCTGTTTCGTCGACCGGTCACATGATCTTGGTGGACGAGTTCGTCAAGATGAACGTGAGCGAGACGTTCTGGAATATGTTCCTGGTCGTGATTCAGCTCGGCGCCATTCTGGCCGTCTGTGTGCTGTTCTTCCATGAGCTCAATCCGTTCTCGCCCAGCAAGGGCAAGGAGGGCCGTCGCGACACCTGGGTGCTGTGGGGCAAGATTGTGCTCGGCTGCATTCCCGCCGCGGCGATCGGTCTGCCGCTTAACGACTGGATGGAGGAGCATTTCTACAATGCTCCCGTCGTGGCGCTGGCGCTCATTGTGTACGGCGTGCTGTTTATCGTGATCGAGAACTGGCGCGCGAGCAAGCGCGAGGAAATGGCCGTTGCCGGTTCGTTTGGCTCGCGTGCTGTGGTGTCGGGTGGACGTCCCGCCGGTGCGCACTTTGCGGCGCCCGCCGCGGCTACCGCTGAGGATGAGGACGATGACGAGAATCTGGACTTTGGCTCCATCGCCACGCTCGAGGACCTGAGCTGGAAGACTGCGCTGGGTATCGGCTGCTTCCAGGTGCTTTCGCTGGTGCCTGGTACGTCTCGCTCCGGTTCTACCATCATCGGCGGCCTGCTTTTGGGCTGTACGCGTTCGGTGGCGTCCAAGTTTACGTTCTTCCTGGCCATCCCTGTCATGTTTGGCGCGAGTGCACTCAAGCTGGTCAAATACTTCATCAAGGGCGGCACGTTCGGCGCCAACGAGGTCGCTATCTTGGGCGTGGGCTGCGTTGTGGCCTTTGTGGTTTCGCTCATCGCCATCAAGTGGCTCATGGGCTTCGTCCGCCGTCACGACTTCAAGTGCTTCGGTGTTTACCGCATCATCCTGGGCGTCGTAGTGCTCGCATACTTCTTCGTTCTGGAGCCTATGCTCGGCCTGTAACTTGGTTGACGCTGCGCGGCGGCCAGAGCGACAACTTGTCATTCAAAGAGGGCGGCATGACCAAAAGGTCTATGCCGCCCTCTTTTCATGCCAATTTGTTCGCTCTGGCCGCCGCTCGCTGCTGCTACCGTGACATCGGTGGCTCTGTGATTGGCGCAATGGGGTCAGGTTACTTTGCACCAGCTTGGTGCAGACAAATCTGACCCCATTGCGCCAAATCCGCTGGGGCGGGCCCGATGGTGGCGGACGGAGTCGTGGTGTGATTTGCGTCGGTGTCCGCGCGGCTCGGTATACTGGTACGGCTCAAACTATGGCGCTGCCCGCAGGCGCGCCGTCCGTCAGATGAGGAGTCGCCCATGACCCAGCCCCTGCCCTGGGAAAAGAATGTCGCGGTACCTGTGCCGCCCGCGCCGGAACCCGTGCCGCTCGATGCATACACCGCCCCTGCTGCGCCGGAGCCCGAGCTCGTTCCGCTCGACATCTACGACGCTCCCGCGCCGGCGCCCAAGCCCGCCAAGCCGCTCGTCGACATCGACAGCCTTAATCCCGCTCAGCGCGAGGCGGTCCTGACCACCGAGGGCCCGCTGC
>CATZKS010000003.1 GCA_958421035.1 uncultured Collinsella sp.
GGGATTGGTCAAAATAGTTTGACTATTAGCGGCTAAAATCGCCCGGCGCTAACAGACGCCCCTCAAGCACGGTCCCATCAGGGAAAAGGGCATATATCGGCAAAGTGCAATTCAGACCCTTCCAACTTTGTATATGCAGCACCCCAAGTAAAACGCGGCGACCCCTTAGTTACCGCAGGCCGGACACAGGGTTACTTTCCAAATCTTTCCGCAGGACGGAGGAGCCCCCGCCGCACGTAGTGCGCAGCGGAGGCTCCGACATGTCCGAGGACGATTTGGAGAGTAACCCTGTGTCCGGCCGGAGGGACCCAAACACGGCCATGCTTCTTATGTGCAGCAAAGCTAATGCTGCTAAAATACTAAGCGCTCATGTAGTTTAAACGCACGACGATAAGGAGCACCAGTGGGTAACCACTTCCGTACCTCCGGTGCGGGCGATGATGCCCCCAAGACGCAGGCAGGCGTCCAGGGCAGTCGTTTCGCCACTCCGGATTCAGAGGGCCAGCCTGTTGCTCAGGCCCCCGCTCAGCCGGCAGATCAGGCACAGCCGGCATCCGATCCCTTTGCCTACAATCCAACCAGCGATGTCGCGCTTTCCGGCACGGCGGGTTTTGAGCCCGTTCAGGCCGTGACCGCTCGCGTGGAGCAGCCTCAGGCTGGTGCCGCCACGCCGCAGCCTACCATGGCCGGCATTCCCGACCCCTTGGCCCCTGCGACGCCGGCTCCTCAGCCTGCGCAGTCCGGTCTCTTTGCCGCTATTCCCGACCCCACGCAGCCTGCTGCCCCGGTGGTCGAGAGCGATCAGGCAGCCGAGGTCGCAAGCCTCGATAACGCGCTCAACAACCCCGATTTTACGTCGGTGTTTGCGCCCATCGATCCGCAGGCCAGCCGCAAGAAGATGGCCAAGCAGGCCGGTGTCGAGCCCGTCATCCTTATGGAGCATGTCACCAAGATCTATCCGGCACAGCCCAACAAGCCTGCACTCGACGACATCAACATCGAGATCTATCCGGGCGAGTTTGTCTTCCTGGTCGGTCACTCCGGCTCGGGTAAGACCACGCTGCTGTCGACGCTCAACCGCGACGTCAAGCCGACGAGCGGCCGCATCCTGGTTGCCGGTCAGGACCTCATGAAGATCAAGAACCGCAAGGTTCCGTTCCTGCGCCGCCAGATTGGCGCCGTGTTCCAGGACTTTAAGCTTCTGCCGCAAAAGACCGCCTACGAAAACGTGGCGTTTGCCCTGCAGTGCATCGGCAAGCCCAAGGGCGTCATTCGCAGCCAGGTGCCCGAGGTGCTGCGTCTGGTCGGTCTGGCCGATCAGATGGACTCGCTGCCCGACCAGCTTTCCGGTGGCGAGCAGCAGCGCGTTGCCGTCGCCCGTGCTATGGTCAACCGTCCGCCGCTGCTGATCTGCGACGAGCCCACGGGCAACCTCGACCCGGCGATCTCGCTGGGCATCATGAAGCTGCTTGAGCGTATTAACCGCACCGGCACCACCGTGATCGTCGCCACGCACGACCGCGAGATGGTCGATAGCATGCACCGTCGCGTGATCGCCCTCGAGGGCGGCCACGTCATCCGCGACCAGGAGAGGGGAGGTTACGGCAACTATGGCACCAACTAACGTGGGCTACTCCTTCAAAGAGGCAATCAGCCACTTCTTCCGTAACTGGACTACCTCGCTCGGCGCCGTCATCACGATCTTCCTTTCGCTGTTTATCATCGGCCTGTTCATTATGGGCTCCGCGGTGCTGAACTCCGTGATCGGCACCGTCGAGGATCAGGTTGTCATCAACGCCTTCATTAGTGATGACGCCGATCAGGCTGATGTTCAGGCTTTTGAGGCCGAGCTTAAGACGTGGAGCAACGTCAAGTCCGTGACCTATAAGGACAAGGACGACGCGAAGGCCGAGTATTCGAGCAAGATGTCGGGCAACGCCGACGCCACCATGAGCGCGCTCGATGGCCAGAACCCGCTGCCGGCTTCCTTCGCTATTGAGATGGACGATCCGTCCAAGGTCGAGAGCACGGCAGAGAAGCTCAAGAAGGATGCCGATTTCCAGAAGATCGTGGATGACGGCGACGTCAACGCGAGCGTGCTGTACGGCCAGGAGGCAGTGAGCCGCCTGTTCCAGGTGACCAACTACATCCGCATCGCCGCCGTGGTGCTCGTTGGCCTTCTGACCTTTATCGCTTTCATCTTCATCAACAACACGATTCGCCTATCCATCACGGCACGTCGTCGTGAGATTGCGATTATGCGTCTGGTCGGCGCCAGCAACGGCTTCATTCGCGGCCCGTTTATCACCGAGGGCGTACTACAGGCCATTTTGGGCTCGTTGCTTTCCATCGGCGTTCTGGAGCTGCTGCGCAACCTGATGATTCCGCGTCTGCAGGAGAGCATCGGCTGGATGTCGTTTGCCCTGCCGATGCAGTACTACTTGGTGACCTATGCTGCGCTGATTCTGGTCGGCGTGATTATCGGTTTCTTTGGTTCTGCCATCGCCATGCGCCGCTACCTGCGCGTGTAGGCATGCCTGGAATTCATCCCTTCCAACGGGTCGTCTCTTATGGGGCGGCCCGTTTTTTGATCCCTAGGGGACGGCAGGAAAGCGAATCATTTGGGTAGACTCTTTGGAGTTCGCAATCGATAGTTAGGAGGCGCCATGGGGCGCAATAACAAGCATAAGCGTGGAGCTCGCAATAAGCGCGGGCCGGTGCGCAGCGAACGCCGTCCGAGCCTGACCGGGCGCGTGCAGCTCCATGAGCACAGTGCCTATGTCATAACCGAGAATGGCGACTACAAGGTCATGGGCCGCGGTAAGCGCGAGATCATGGATGGCGATACCGTTGCCGTGAGCATTAAGAACAGCCCGCACGGTGAGCGGCGCGCCGTGATCGAGGGCGTGGTTGAGCGTGCAGCCATAAGCGTGGTGGGCACGTACCAGACCGCCGGTCCGCTCGGTGTGATTGAGCCGCTCGATTCGCGTCTGAAGGCCGACTTCTTCATTCTGCCCGAGGATACCTCGGCGGATCGTCTGGGCGTCCACCCGGGTGATGCTGTTGTCGCGCACATTTTGACCTACCCGACGCGCCTGGAATCGGGCACCGTGACGATTGAACGCCGCATTGGCGGAGATGACGCGCCCGATTTGGGCGTTCAATATGTGATGGCGCGTTACGGCTATACCGATAGCTATCCCGAGGCCGCGCTGGACGAGGCCGAGGGGCTTTCGCTCGATGTGTCCGCGGCGCTTAAGGACCCGCTCCGCCGCGATCTGCGCGACCGCTTTGTCATCACGATCGACCCGGTCGACGCGCGCGACTTTGACGATGCCATTTCGCTGGAGCGTACGCCCGAGGGTGGCTACAAGCTGGGTGTGCATATCGCCGACGTTTCACACTATGTGGCTTGGGACGGGCATATCGATCTTGAGGCTCGCCATCGTACGACATCGGTGTATCTGGCCGATCGCGTGCTTCCCATGCTGCCCGAACGCCTGTCCTGTGACCTGTGCTCGCTTCGCCCTGACGAGGACCGTCTTGCGTTTACCGTCGATATCGAGCTCGATGCGCAGGGTCGCGTGCGGCATTACGATCCGTATCCCAGCGTGATTCGCTCGCGTGTGCGTATGGACTATGACGGCGCCGAGGCGCTGCTGGTGCGTGCCGGCGCGGTTGAGTATTCGGTGCTGGAGGGTGCAGCCGAGGATGTTGCGGCTGCCGAGACCTCGCGCGAGGAAGCGCTTGAGCGCGGTCTTGCGTGCGAGGAGGCCGCCCGCGGCTACAACATCGACCTCGGCGATTTCCTTGTCGCCGCTAACGAACTCGCCGAACTTCGCCGTCGTATTCGTCGCGCCCGCGGCTCAGTCGATTTTGACACAGCCGAGATTCGCGCTCTATTGGATGAGGACGGAGTGCCCGTGCAGATTGTGGCGCGTGAGCGTTCGTGTGCCACGTCGCTTATCGAGGAAGCCATGCTGCTCGCCAACGAGTGCGTTGCAGAGTGGCTGGCAGACCGTGATATCGAGGCCTGCTATCGTGTGCATGAGGATCCGAGCCCCGATAGCCTGCACGGTGCTGCCGTTGCGCTGGCGCAGCTAGGCATCATCGACGATCGCCGTGCTGCCGGTATTGCCCTGGGGAGCCCCGATGAGCTGCAGGCTGCAGTTGATGCTGCCGCCGGTACGGCCAACGCACCGCTCGTCAACACGCTGCTTCTGCGCAGCATGCAGCGCGCGCTGTACAAGCCGCGCAACGAGGGCCACTTTGCGCTCGCCGCGCCGTGCTACTGTCACTTTACGAGTCCCATCCGTCGCTACCCCGATCTGGTGGTGCACCGCGTGCTCAAACTGCAGTTGGCCTATGAGCAGCTCGGCGGCAAGGACGCCTTGGTCCGTACGCCGCGGCTGATCGGTAAGGGGCGCGAGTCGCTGCCGCGCATTCTGCCGCAGATCTGCCGCGCATGTAGCGATGCCGAGCGCGCGGCAGATGCCGCCAGCCATGCGACGCAAAAGATCAAGATTGCCCAGTACTATGAGGACCGTCTGGGTGAGCGCTATGCCGGAACCGTCTCGTGGGTTAGCAGCATGGGCCTCTTTGTGCGCTTGGACCTAACACAGGTCGAGGGCCTGGTTTCAATTAAGAGCCTGGGCAACGAGTGGTTCGAGTTCGACGAGGACGCGCTAACGCTCACAGGTGCCGACACGGGCACCCGTTACGAGCTGGGGCAGCGCGTGATTATCGAGGTCTCGCGCGTCAATACCACGCGTGGGCACTTGGACTTTAAGCTTATCCATTAGCTAAATCCCGACTCGTGGCGAGAGAGCGGAGGGCGGCCTTTCGGGACCGCCCTTCGCATTTGAATCGTGGCTACCTTGCCGTCTGCTCGGCCGCCCGCTTACCTGCTATTTGAGAGGTAAAACCTACCAAAATAAACCTGTCCCTTTTTGGCAGGTTTACAAGAAAGCGGGGATGAGATGGCGACGGTGTACGGTTATGCGCGGGTGAGTTCGCGCGATCAGAACCTTAATCGGCAGCTGGATGCGCTGGGCGCCTATGGCGTGGGCTCGGCGAATATTTATGCCGACCATGCGAGCGGC
Organism: uncultured Collinsella sp.; assembly: GCA_958421035.1. Classification (GTDB taxonomy): domain Bacteria; phylum Actinomycetota; class Coriobacteriia; order Coriobacteriales; family Coriobacteriaceae; genus Collinsella. The sequence continues at coordinate 5,103 of CATZKS010000003.1, forward strand.
AAGGACTTCGATCGACCGCGTTATCGCGAGCTGCTGCACGTCCTGGGAGACGGGGACGTACTGGTGGTGCTTTCTATCGACCGACTTGGCCGTAATTACTCCGAGATTCTTGAGGAATGGCGACGCATTACCAAGGAGCTCGGGGTTGCCATTGTGGTGTTGGACATGCCATTGCTTGACACGCGCGCTAGGGCCAGCGGCGCGCCGGATGTGACCAACGTCCTGATTGCCGATATTGTGCTGCAACTGCTGAGCTACGTGGCGCAGGTAGAGCGCGAGAATATCCATCGGCGCCAAGCGGAGGGAATTGCAGCGGCGCGGGCGCGAGGGGTCCGTTTCGGTCGACCTCGCAAGCCGTGCCCTCCTCAGTTTGAGCTGGTGCGCGATAGCTATGAGGCGGGCGATATTACCCGCAGCCAGGCGGCAAAGTGCCTGGGCGTGTGCGTGGGGACGTTCGATCGCTGGATGCGCGAGGCGGGGTAGGGGTTTGCGTCGCTTTGTCGCTTCCTGTTGCGATTCAAATTTTGATACGGTGACGATGCCATTTGGGGCTACACTCGCTGATATTCAAAAAAGGAGGTTGGCCCTTGGCGCGCGTAAAACAAATAATCGGATGGACCGCGATCGTTCTGTTCGCTGCAACGCTGGCGGGCATCTGGGTGCTGACGGAGCAAAATGCGGTGGAGACGTCGTTGCTGAGCGAGTCCACCGCGCGTGTGGTGGAGGGCCAGGCTACGGGCGTTCAGGCTACCGGCATCACGGGTGAAATTCAGGCGGGGGACGGCATGACTGAGAGTACCAATCCGGCTGCCTCGACGGTCCAGCCTGGTCGACTTGCTTCCATTCGCATGTGGGTAGGCGCAAACGTCCGTCGCGTCGCCCATACCGTAGAGTTTTTCTTCGTCGGATTGGTCGCCTCGGTGATCGTGGTCTGCTTTTCCAGGCGTCCATGGAGTGTGTGTTCCCGTTGCGTGCCTGTGTTTCTCTTTTGCGCTGCCTGCTCCGTTGGCGACCAGGTGCATAAGATCTTTGTTCCCGGCAGGCATTTCGACGTTATCGATTTAGGATTCGATGCTGCGGGCTATGTCACCGCCATGCTGTTGGTATTGCTGGCAGCGGCGTTGGTGCGCCATGCGACTCGGCCGATCGGCGCCCATGCGAGGCGCTAGCCGGTAACAAACCCGTTTCTGATAATGCGACCTTGTTGAATTATTTTGTGTCGCGCGTATTTCCGAGCGGTCGGATTTGAGGGGCGAGCGGTAGAACGCTCGCCCTTTGTGCGCCACGATGCGGCACAATGTACCGCAAAAGCTGTTTGTATCCGGTACGAATCGTTCGTTGGTCTTTAATTCTTCTCAACGGAGGTGTTTGAGATGGCAAACGGATTGCTTTTGCGGCTTCGCGAGCGTGAGCTCAGCGCGAGCCCGGCGGAACGCAATGTCATCGCATATGTAAGCGCTCATCCGCACGAGGTGGTCGGGCTGTCCGTCCGCGGTCTTGCCGATGTCACGTTCTCCTCGCCCTCGAGCATTTTGCGCTTTTGCAAGCGTTTGGGTTTTGCGGGCTACAAGGAGTTCCAGCGCGAACTGATTGCCGAGCTGGCGCTCTTAGGTGACAAGAAAGACGTAGCCCTCGAGGACATCTCCATGGATGACAGCGTCGAACGTATCGTGGGGAAGGTGATGAAAAGCAACGTGCGCACGATCGAGGCGACGGCGCGAACGCTCGATTACACCGTCTTGGAGCGATGCGCGGCCCGTCTTAAGCGGGCACGCGCGGTCAATCTGTTCGGTATTGGTGCCTCTCGTTTGGTCGCGCACGACCGGCGCAAAAGCTCATGCGTGTCGACAAAGAGTGCCATCTGTACGACGACTGGCATGATCAGCTCTTATGTGCCAAGAACATGCATGAGGGCGATATGGCAATCGCCTTTAGCTACTCGGGCTTGACGCAAGAGGTGCTGGACTGCACCGCCGAGGCTCAACGTCACAACTGTCCCGTTGTGGCCGTTACCAAAGTAGATGGATCATCCAATCTTGCCACCATGGCCGATGCCGTGCTCGGCGTCGCTGCGAGTGAACCCTTGGTCCGCAGCGGTGCCATGGCTTCGCGTATGGCCCAGCTTATGGTTGTCGATGCCCTGTACGCTGCTTACGTTGCCAGCGACTACGAACGGGCGACGCATGTCATAAAGCAAAACTACATCGAGAAACAGGAAAGATGAGGTGAATGAAATGCTCGATTTAACAAAATTCACGACCGAACAGCGTAATCAAAGGTCAATGGACCTCGATACGATGACATCGCTGCAAATCGTCACGACGATGAACGATGAGGATCTTCGTGCCGTCCAGTCGGTCACGAAAGTGTTGCCCCAGGTTGCCATGGCAATCGACTGGACTGCTGAGACACTCGAGCGCGGCGGGCGCGTCTTTTACATGGGCGCAGGCACCAGCGGTCGTCTGGGCGTACTCGACGCTTCGGAGTGTCCGCCCACGTTTGGCGTGTCACCCGATCTGATTGTCGGGCTCATTGCCGGAGGCGAGACGGCGTTTATCAAGGCTGTCGAAGGTGCCGAAGACAGCGAGGAGCTTGGCGCGAGCGACCTGCGGGAGCGTGGACTCTCGGACAAGGATCTTGTCGTTGGCCTGGCGGCAAGCGGCCGTACTCCTTATGTGGTGGGCGGCCTTGCGTACGCCAAGACAACTGGGTGCAAGACCATTGCAATTGTCTGCAACCAAGGGTCGAAGATCGGGGAGAGCGCAGATCTTGCCATTGAGCCCGTGCCCGGTCCCGAGGTGCTGACCGGCTCAACGAGGCTCAAGGCGGGAACGGTTCAAAAGCTCATTCTCAACATGATTTCGACCGGTGCCATGGTCAAGATCGGCAAGGTATACCAAAACCTGATGGTCGATGTGCAGCAGACGAACGAGAAGTTGGTGGTGCGCGGCCAGAACATCGTGATGGAGGCGACCGGCTGCACGCGCGAGTGCGCTGTTCAGGCGCTTGCAGATGCCGGCGGCCACGTAAAAACCGCTATTGTCTCGGTACTGCTGGACTGCGATGCCGAGCAGGCTGCGGTAGCTCTTGAGCGGGCGCGAGGCCATGTCCGTGCTGCGGTGAGTGGCCATGAGAAGAGCAATGCCGACGCCCAATAGGTGCGCGGCGTGAGCTGATATGACATCCAGACGAGATACCCAATACAAGGAGGAGTTATGACGAACAAAGAGCTGGCTCAAAAGCTGCTGGACCTTTTGGGCGGTAAAGACAACGTGCTCGCAAACGCGGCGTGCATGACGCGCCTGCGCGTGACCGTCAAAGACACGGGTAACGTCGACACGGAGGGTATTAAGGCGCTCGACGGCGTGATGGGCCTGGTCGAGGACGACACGATGCAGATCGTGCTGGGTCCGGGCAAGGTGAATAAGGTGCTCGAGGAGTTCTCCAAGCTCACCGGCCTTGCGAAAGGCGTTGCTGACGAGAGCGTGGTTGATGCTGCGGCCACAAACAAGGCCGCGCAGAAGGCCAAGTACGAGTCTAAGCCGGTTCAGGCCTTCCTCAAGAAGATTTCCAATGTCTTCGTCGCCCTGCTTCCCGGCATCATTGCGGCTGGCCTCATCAACGGTATCTGCAACGTCATTAACGTTTCGACGGCAGGCGCGCTTGCAGGCGAGTGGTGGTACCAGGGCATTCGTTCCATGGGCTGGGCCCTGTTTGCCTATCTGCCCATCTTGGTGGGCTATAACGCGGCACGTGAGTTTGGTGGCTCCGCTGCGCTGGGCGGCATCGCCGGCACGATGTGCATCGCCAACAGTGCCATGCCCCTGCTTGCGCCTGGCGCGGCTGATCCTGCCACTGCCATTCTGCTGCCGCTCACCAGTGCGCAGTACAACCCCGCAGCGGGCGGCATGATCGCGGCTCTCATCGCTGGCGCATTTTTTGCCTGGATGGAGCGTCAGATTCGCAAGGTTATGCCCAACGCACTCGACACGTTCTTGTCCCCGCTGCTGGTGCTCATCATCGGCGCCTTTGCTCTGATGCTCGTCATCCAGCCGGTTGGCGCATGGCTGACGACTGCCATCTTTAGCGTTTTGACCTTTATCTTCGAGAAGCTGGGCGTCCTGGGCGGCTATATCCTGTCGGCAGGCTTCTTGCCGCTGGTGTCCGTCGGCCTGCATCAGGCGCTCACGCCGATTCACGCTATGCTCAACGATCCCGACGGCGCTACCAAGGGTATCAATTACCTGCTTCCCATCCTTATGATGGCTGGCGGCGGCCAGGTCGGTGCCGGTTTGGCGCTGTACTTTAAGACCAAGAACGCCAAGCTCAAGAAGTACGTCGCAGAGTCCATTCCCGTTGGAATCCTGGGTGTGGGCGAGCCTCTGATGTATGCTGTTACGCTGCCGCTCGTTCGTCCGTTTGTGACGGCCTGCCTGGGTGCCGGATTTGGCGGCGCGCTCGCGGCGCTGCTTCACATCGGCACGGTTTCTCAGGGCGTTTCCGGTCTGTTTGGCCTGCTGATCGTCGTTCCTGGCCAGCAGCTCGGCTACGTTGCCGCTATGCTGCTTGCCTATGCCGCCGGCTTTGTCCTGACGTGGTTCTTTGGCGTCGACGAGCAGAAGATCAACGAGTTCTTTGGCGAGTAGTTTGATATCGCGAGCCGTGTTGCTCGGGGTTCGCGGCGCGCGGCAGATTTCTTGATGTTATGGTTGTGCCGGCGGGGCTAGCTGCTCCGCCGGCCTTTTTTAAAGGAGCGTTGAAGCGTGAAAACGGGTATTTCAATTTATCTTTCCAGCCCTTTGCAGGATATTGAGCGGACGATTGAGCGTGGCGCCGCGGCGGGTGCGCGCTACGCGTTCACCTCGCTGCATATTCCCGAGGATGGGGGAGCGGCGTATGCCGATAAGGTCCGTCATGTGCTGTCGCTGCTTTCCGCCCGCGGCATTGCGCTCATTGCCGATGTGGGGCCTCGCACGTGCGATTTGCTCGGGCTTGAGCGCATCGAGGACCTGCGCGATCTGGGGTTGGAATACCTTCGTTTGGACTATGGCTTTAGCGCCCAGCGGGTCGCGGAGCTGTCCGGTGTATTTCGCATTGTGGTCAATGCATCGACAGTGAGTTCTGATGAAATCGCATCGTGGCGTGAAGCCGGCGCCGATGTGACTCGTTTTGCCGCCTGCCACAATTTTTACCCCAAGCCTTATACCGGTTTAGCTCTGGAGGACATTGCTCGGGTGAATCTTCGTCTTGCGGCGCTTGGATTCGAAATCATGGCTTTTGTGCCGGGTGATGCTAACGTTCGCGGGCCGGTATTCGAGGGACTGCCGACGGTCGAGGCGCAGCGCGGTCGCGCGTCAAAGGTTGCTCTCAATATGCTTGAGCTTGCACATGGCGCCGATTGCGACATTGTGTTGGTCGGCGACCCCGATCTTTCCGATGCGGGCTGGGCGCAGTTTGCTCAAGTTTCCGCCGGATACGTGGACCTGCAATGCGAGTTTGAGCCCGGTTATGCCTATGTGCGCGGGCAGATTCATCACGACCGGCCCGACTCGAGCGTCCTCATCTTTAGGTCTCAGGAGTCACGTACGACGCTTAAGCCGGATTCCGTGTCGACGGATGCCGGAGCCGGCCTGCCGCGAAAGGCGGGGTCGATCGCTGTGAGCAATAGCGGATATGGGCGCTACGAAGGCGAGCTTGAGATTGCGCGGGTCGATCTTCCCGGTGACGAGCGCATGAACGTTGCGGGCCATATCACGCCCGAGGCAATGGAGCTGCTGCCGTTCATCAAACGCGGATTCGGGGTACGGTTCGTTTAGCGTGTGACCCGTGGGCTACAATTGGCCCATCATACGAAGGCGCCTCGTGTGGCGTGTGCCTGCGTTGGCCGATCTATATTCGGAGGATTCCCATGACCGTACTGTTTGTTGAATAACCCAAGTGCTCGACCTGTAAGAAGGCCAAGGCATGGCTGGATGAACATGGGGTTGAGTATATCGACCGCGATATCGTTTTGGACAATCCTACGGCTGATGAGCTTGCGACCTGGATTGCTCATTCGGGGCTGCCGGTGCGGCGCTTCTTTAATTCGTCGGGCATGAAATATCGAGAGCTGGGCCTGAAGGCGCGTCTGGATGCGGGCATGACGGATCGGGAGTGCTACGAGCTGCTGGCGACCGACGGCATGCTGGTCAAGCGTCCGCTGCTGGTGGGCGACGACTTTGCGATTCCCGGCTTTAGGGAATCGGCTTGGGCCGAGGCGTTGCTGTAGCGGCTGCGGAAAGTGCGACCCGGAATTCGCTTCCAGAATGGGATGCACTTTCCCAAAGTGGCCGGTTGCGGAAAGCACGTCCCATTCTGAGCTTCGATTGCGGGACACGGTTTCCGGTTGAGGGCTCGACAGGAAAGTAGGGACCAGTTTGAGCTTGAAATCTGGGACGCACTTTCCGCCGGCGGGCCTGCCCCAGTCAGTCCGCCAGCTGTGCCCATTCGTGCGGATCGTAGACCTTTACGTGCTTGTTGGGCTTGCCGCTCCAGTACTCTTCGTCCATAAAGGGCAGATATGCCTGAATGCCGGGGCAGATAAAGGGAATCCGCTGCTGTTGCAGTCGCTCGCGCTGGCGCTGCTCCAGGTGCGCCTCGGATATGACGGTCGGCATGCCGGACAGCTCGACGAGGCTTGCCTGGATTCGCTTAAGGTCGGGGAGTCCCGCGTGCCATGACATCCGCATGATTAAAAAGGATGCACGGCGGTATTTTGCCTGCACCACAGTAATGGCGGGGCGTAACGTGGGGTGAATTTTGTCCCGTTCGGGCCAAAGGTCGGCAGTGATCTCGAGGCCCAGGGTCTCCCATAGGTAATCAAGCTCTTCGTCCATGGCGCCTCGATATCTACGCGATCATTGATACTTCGATTGTGTTGCCTGGTGCTATCGTTTTCACGGTAGAATCTGCCAACGGTTGACGGCTACCGCTCACGGCGTTTTGCCCTTCGTGTACAGCGGTTGGCTTCACAGGTCCTTCACGGGTTGGACTAAATTAGGCCAATTTGACTGAATTTCAAAAAAGTCAAAATTGGGGCTTGCGTCACGGCGAGACTTCCCGTATATTTCTTTCTTGCGCAAAGGCACAGCCGAGCGCAGCGATGCAGTCATTGGGATGTCGTCTAATGGCAGGACAGCGGATTCTGGTTCCGTCAATGGGGGTTCGACTCCCTCCATCCCAGCCATTGCATTTGCTACATATGGCCCGTTCGTCTAGCGGTTTAGGACGCCGCCCTCTCAAGGCGGAGATCACCAGTTCGAATCTGGTACGGGCTACCAAAATTGAATGCCCGGGCCTCGTAAGAGACCCGGGTTTTGTGTATTGACCGATGCTTAAGGCGCGCGTTGAGTCTGCCGCCCGGATCGAGGAGTAGCCATGGATCTGCCCATCAGCTTGCAAGACATCACGTATGCCGAGAACTATCTGGCGCAGGGCGACCTGGCTACGGCGACGCCGCTGCTGGAGCGTCTGGTGGAGCTCGCCGAGGAGTATATCGACGCTGAGTGCAAGACGGAGGAGAAGCGTCAATACTTTAGCTTCGATAGCAAGTTTGAGCGCTTGGCCTATCGCCGCGTGGAGAAGGATCCGCGCGAGCTCGTGCAGGTCGAGGTGCCGTTTGACCGCCTGTACTCTGACATGGCGTTTGCCTACATTCGCCAGCAGGATTATGTGAGTGCTCGCAACGCCTTGATGCAGGCCGTGCGCTGGGACCCCATGAACTGCAACTACCGCCTGGATCTGGCCGAGCTGTTCCGCGCTCTCGAGGACAAGCAGGAATGGGCATCGCTCTCGTTCTCGGTGCTGGAGCGTGCAAGCGATGGCAAGTGCGCCGCCCGCGCTTACGCCAATCTAGGTCAGTACTTCTTGGAGCCCGAGACCGAGAACGTTTCGGCTGCCGTGGGCTGCGCGCGTCTGGCGCTGCGCCTGGCGCCCAACGATGCGCATACGACGCGCCTGCTCAACAAGATCCATACCACCTATCCGGATGCCGCCGATGAGAGCGACGACCACGTGATGGGTGAGCTCGCCCTGCAGGGCGTGCCGACCTCACCTTCGGCCGAGATCGCCATCTGCCTGATCATGTGTGCGACCGATGCTGCAAGCGACGGCGACAAGCAGGAGGCGACGCGCCTGACGGTGCGTGCTCGCGACTTGGTGGGCGAGGAGGCCTGCGCGGCGATTATCAAACTGGTGCGCGAGAGCGATGCCGAGCTCAATGCCGAGCGCAAGGCAAAGCGCGCAGGTGCCGACAAGGGAACCGATGGCGCCAAGGAGGCCGGCGATGCCCAGTAAGCGCGAGCGCAAACTCATTTCCAAGAATCGCTCGGCACATCACGAGTACTTTATCGATGAGACGTTTGAGTGCGGTATTGAGCTGAGCGGCACCGAGGTCAAGTCGATTCGCGAGCGCGCCTGTCAGATCACTGACACTTTTGCGCTGATTCGTGGCGGCGAGTGCTGGCTCGTCGGACTGCATATCCACCCTTATAGCCATGGTGGCGTGTGGAATCGCGATCCCGACCGTCGGCGTCGTCTGCTGCTGCACCGCAAGGAGATCGACTTTCTTGACGGCAAACTTCGCAACCGTGGTTATGCGCTGGTTCCGTTGGAACTCTACTTTAATACCGACGGCCGCGTAAAGCTGCTGCTGGGTCTGGGTCGCGGCAAGAAGCTCTACGACAAGCGCGAGGACATGGCCAAGCGTGATGTCCAACGCGAGATCGACCGCGCCCTCAAGGAACGCAACCGGTAGGCGCTCTATATAAGTTGCGGTGAGATACGGACTGTTTTGCCTGTTTGAGGGGCTATTCAGTCCCTATTTCACCGCAACTGCGGGCGTCTTATCTTTCTTACTGTTCTGACACATATGTCTCAAAGGCGGCGTCCGTTATGGGTGCCGCCTTTTTTGTGGGTACATACATTCATGAGGTTCCAACCCGAGCTAGGGGAGTGATCGTTATGGACAAAACTGCGTTCTTTACGATGCCGAGCGGCCTGTATGTGGTGAGTGCCGCGGCCGACGGGCTGCGTGCCGGCTGCGTTATCAACACAGCGGTGCAGGTGACATCCGCCCCGCCGCGCATCTCGGTTGCCGTGAACAAGGACAATGTCACCTCGGGCGTCATCGCATCGGCCAAAGCGTTCGCGCTGACCGTGATCGATCAGACCGCCGATATGCTCTACATCGGCAATTTTGGCTTCCGCACCAGCAGCGATTACGACAAGTTTGCCAAGTACGAGACCCACGAGACCACTCTGGGCATGCCCTATGTGCCCGAGCACGCGGCGGCGCTGTTTAGCTGCCGTCTGATTGATACCGTGGATGTGGGCACGCACCTGCTCTTTATCGGCGAGGTGGAGGATGCCGAGCGCTTGAGCGGCGAGGCCCCGCTGACCTATGACTACTATCACAAGGTCTTGAAGGGCAAGACGCCGCCCAAAGCTTCGTCGTATCAAGGCTAGAAATGTTCTAAAAATACTTGCATTATATTATTGAGAATATATACTAATAAGCAAGTACACCAGCAGTCACGTTCGAGAGGAGAACATCATGGCTGAGGAGAAGAAGACGTATAAGTTCGTGTGCACCGTTTGCGGTTACGAGGTTGAGGTCGACACGCCCGAGCTGCCCGAGGATTACGTATGCCCGGTCTGCGGCGTCGGCCCCGATGAGTTTGAGCTCGTCGAGGAGTAACTCGTAGACACACGGCGATTAGCCATACAGAGCTCTGTCCAAGGGCCCCGGTCGAATTCTCGGCCGGGGCCCTTTTGATTTATCTGACGGTTTAAAACGGCCTTACGTGTTACAGATTGAGACGTTATATCTGGACAGTCACACCATCCCAATCACATCCCCGTTAGCAGCACGATGTCGAGAACCGTTACGATGGCACCGATCCCTACGAGCAGCGCGTTGAGCGGGCGCGAGTTGGCGTATTTGCCCATAACGCGGCGTGAGCTGGTGAGCCGTATAAGCACGAAAACCGTGATCGGCAGCTGAAGCGACAGCAGTGCCTGGCTCCAGATGAGACCTTCAAAAGGATTTGGGACGACCAGACACGCCGCCACTGCGCCGGCGAAACAGGCCGCCACCCCGATCGAGGAATGTCGGTCGTGGACGTCGTATTCCTCGTCGAACATGCCCGCGGTGATGGTGCCCGCCGCCATGCCTGCCGTCACACTACTCGATATGCCCGCAAACAGCAGCGCCACCGCAAAGATGGTCGAGCTTGCCGGGCCCAAGATGGGGGAGAGCGTGGCCGCTGCGACGGCGAGGTCGTCTACGACCATGCCGTGCGCAAAGAAGGTCGTTGCGGCCAGGATGACCATGGCCGAGTTGATTGCCCAGCCCACGCCCATCGAAAAGAGCGTGTCGAAGAGCTCGTAGCGCAGACGTTCTTCGATAACCCGCTCGCCTTGGCCTTCGAAGTGCATGGATTGGATGACTTCGGAGTGCAGGAAGAGGTTGTGGGGCATAACGACCGCGCCTAGGACACTTACGATAATCGCTGCCGAGCCGGTGGGCATACTGGGTGTGATCCAGCTTGTGGCGGCTTGCGGCCAGTCGATCTTGACTAGTGCAAGCTCGGCTAAAAACGAAAGTCCCACCACGCCCACGAAGGCGATGATCCAGCGTTCGGCACGCTTGTAGGAGTTCGTCATGAGCATCGCCATCGATACTGCCGCCACGATGATGCAGCCGGTGCGCACAGGCAGCCCAAAGAGCATTTGAAGGGCAATCGCGCCACCCAGGACTTCGGCCATGGCGGTGGCGACCGTGGCTAGATACGCGCTGCCGAGTATCGCACGCCCGACGAGGCGGGGCAGGTGGCGCGTCGTGGCCTCGGCAAGACACATGCCCGTGGCGATGCCCAGGTGCGCCGCGTTGTGCTGCAGCACGATGAGCATGATCGTGGACAGCGTGACGATCCACAGCAGCGCGTAGCCAAACTGCGAGCCGGCGGCCATATTGGAGGCCCAATTGCCCGGGTCGATAAAGCCAACGGTCACGAGCAGCCCAGGGCCGATATGCCGTGCGATGTCGAGTCCGCCGTGGCCACCGGTGCGCCGGGAACCAAAGTGTTGTTTGAGATGGTTGATCATGGTGCGCTCCTGCGTGCCGTTTGCTTGACGCCGCAAAGGATACCCGTTTTAGGCTCGAAGTTAACCAAGACTAACAAAATAGCTGTATTTGAATAGGATGAGGAAGGGGGCTGCCGAAATGTCTTGATCTGTAACAACTAGGGATGGAAATTGGACCTAGCTGTTACAGATCAAGACAGGAAGAAATGGTTCTATGGAAAATCTCGATCTGTAACAGCTGACCGCCAAAACCGGCCCTTCGTGTTACAGATTGAGACATTCGGAGCCGTCTCTCAAAAACATCTCAATCTGTAACAGTTGGGCGCCAAAATTGGGTCTTCCTGTTACGGATTGAGATGTTTGAAGCGGTGAGCATACGGGCTGAACTTGGGGGCCTATGTTGTCGCCCTTGAGGTCGGCGGTGTCCACTCGTAGGGCGTGCGTTACGCGATTGTTTCGAAACGGGCGGGAAACACAACGGACCGGTGATGCTTCTAGTATGCCTAGTCAACTGACTGTCTAACACCTAGGGGAGGATCGCGATGCAGGCAGATTCCGCTCAGCAGCAGGGCCTTTATCGCCCCGAATTCGACCACGATGCATGTGGCATCGGCGCGCTTGCCGATATCAACGGCGAGCGCCATCACCAGATTCTGGACGACGCACTGTCCATTCTGGTCAACTTGGAGCACCGCGGCGGCACCGGACTCGAGAAGAACACCGGCGACGGCGCCGGAATCCTGTTCCAGGTTCCGCATCACTTTTTCCGTAAAGAGGCTCAAAAGTGCGGCCAGATTCTGCCGGCAGAGGGCGACTATGGCGTGGCCATGCTGTTCTTCCCACAGGACGACAAGGGCGTAGAGGATGCCCGTCGCGTGTTTGAGGAGGGCTGCGCCGAGGCCGGCGTGCCGCTGCTCTTTTGGCGTGAGGTGCCCGTCGACCCGCACGACCTGGGCGAGACGGCCCGCGCCTGCATGCCCACTATCCTGCAGGCCTTCCTGGGCCGTCCGGACGACACGCCCGCCGGCGATGCCTTCGAGCGCCGCCTGTACGTGTGCCGCCGCACCATCGAGAAGAAGGCCGACGCTGAGTTCGCCTTGCGCGACAAGATTTTCTACGTCTGTTCCATGAGTTCGCGCACCATCGTGTACAAGGGCATGCTGGTCGCCACGCAGATGCGCCGCTTCTTCATCGACCTCAACGACGCCGCCGTCAAAACGGCCGTGGCGCTCGTCCACTCGCGCTACTCCACCAACACCACGCCCAGCTGGGAGCGTGCGCACCCCAACCGTTTTATCATTCACAACGGCGAGATCAACACCCTCAAGGGCAACGTCAACTGGATTCGCGCCCGCGAACCCAACCTGTACAGCCCCGTGTTGCAGCACGATCTTGAGCGCGTGATGCCCATCATCAACCGCGAGGGTTCCGACTCCGCGATTCTGGACAACGTGCTTGAGTTTTTGGTCATGAACGGTCGCCCGCTCACGCGTGCCGCGTCCATGTTGCTGCCCGAGCCGTGGGACCACAACGATAGTCTGAGTGAGGAGCGTCGCGCCTACGACGCCTACCAGTCCATGCTCATGGAGCCGTGGGATGGCCCGGCGGCCATCGCCTTTACCGACGGTCGCACGCTGGGTGCCGCCCTCGACCGTAACGGCCTGCGTCCCGCCCGCTACTATGTGACGCGCGACGGCCGCTTTATGCTGGCGAGCGAGGTGGGCACCATCGAGGTGAGCCCCGAGAACATCCTGACGAGCGGCTGTCTGGGACCGGGCCAGATGCTCGAGGTCGATTTTGCCCGCGGCCGCGTGATCTACAACGACGAGCTGCGCGCCCGTTACGCCAAGGAAAAGCCCTATCGCGACTGGATCGCCGAGGAGACGCTGACCGTCGACGCGCTCGACAAGCCCGTCGCGCCCACGCCCGCCGAGGATACCGAGGTGCCCGCCGCCGTGCGCATGGCCAAGCTCGGCTATCACTGGGATGATGTTGACGAGGTCGTGCGCCCCATGGCCCAGCAGGGCAAGGCCCCGCTCGCCTCGATGGGCATCGATGCGCCGCTGGCCTGCCTGTCCAAGAAGACGCGTTCGTTCTTCGACTACTTCTATCAGCTGTTCGCTCAGGTCACGAACCCGCCGATCGACGCCCTTCGCGAGCATATGGTCACCTCGACCACGCTCTACCTGGGTAACCACGGCAACCTGCTCGAGGACTCCCGTACGGCCTGTCGGCTGGTGCGCCTGGAGCGTCCGCTGCTGAGCGAGGAGGAGTTCGAGCGTATCTGCGCCATCGACCGCGTGGGCTTTAAGACCTGCCGTTTCCGTGCCGTCTACCGCCGCGATGCCGGCGAGGGCGCGCTGCAGGCTGCGCTCAAGCAGCTTGCAGAGGACGTTGAGGCTGCGGTCCGCGACGGCGTGAACATCGTGGTGCTGAGCGATCGTGCCGCTGCGGGCGAGGTGCCCGTGCCGTCGCTGCTCGCCGTGGGCTGCGTGCACAACCACCTGATCCGCGCTGGCGTGCGTACCTTTGCCGACATCGTGGTGGAGTGTGGCGACGCCGTGTCCCCGCACGACTTTGCGGCACTGGTGGGCTACTCCGCGAGCGGCATCTATCCGTACAACGCACATGCGTGCATCCGCGATCTGGCGGCACGCGGCGACCTGGACGTGACGGCCGAGCAGGGCATCGCCAACTACAACAAGGCTGCGACCGCCGGCATCGTCTCCATCATGTCCAAGATGGGCATCTCTACGGTGCAGAGCTACCATTCGGCGCAGATCTTCGAGGCCGTGGGCTTTACGCCGGAGTTCGTCAACGCGTACTTCGCCGGCACGGTGAGCCGTGTGGGAGGTATGGGTGTCGAGGACGTCGAGCGCGAGCAGAATGAGCGCTACGACGCCGCGCTCGCTATCCTTAAGAGCCCGGCTCCCGATCAGCTGCCCACGTTGGGCCTGACCAAGTGGCGCCCGCTCGGCGGCGAGGATCACCTCATCGATCCGCAGACTGTCTACTTGCTGCAGACCGCCTGCTGTGAGGACAGCTACGACACCTTTAAGGAGTACAGCGCCCGCCTGCACCGCACCGGCCGTGCTGTGCGCCTGCGTGACCTGCTGGACTTTAATGCCAGCGGTCGCACGCCGGTTTCGCTCGACGAGGTCGAGCCCGCGCTCAACATCGTCCGCCGCTTTAACACCGGCGCCATGTCGTACGGCTCCATCAGCAAGGAAGCACACGAGTGCATGGCCATCGCCATGAACCGCCTGCACGGCCGTTCCAACTCGGGCGAGGGCGGCGAGGACCCGCGTCGCGAGACCCCGCTGGCTAACGGTGACTCCAAGAACTCCGCCATCAAGCAGGTGGCAAGCGCGCGCTTTGGCGTGACGAGCCGCTACCTGTGCAGCGCCTTCGAGATTCAGATCAAGATGGCCCAGGGCGCCAAGCCCGGCGAGGGCGGTCACCTGCCCGGCAAGAAGGTCTACCCTTGGATTGCCGAGGTCCGTCAGTCCACACCCGGTATCGGCCTGATCTCGCCTCCGCCGCACCACGACATCTACTCCATCGAGGACCTGGCGGAGCTTATCTTCGATCTTAAGAACGCCAACCCCGGCGCACGCGTGTCGGTCAAGCTGGTCAGCGAGGCCGGCGTTGGCACCATCGCCACCGGTGTGGCCAAGGGTGCCGCCGACAAGATCTTGATCAGCGGCCACAACGGCGGCTCCGGTGCTGCGGCGCGCGATTCGATCTGGCACGCCGGTCTGCCGCTGGAGCTTGGCCTTGCCGAGGCTCAACAGACGTTGCTGCAAAACGGCCTGCGCTCGCGCGTGGTACTCGAGGCCGACGGCAAGCTCATGGACGGCACCGACGTCGCCGTCGCCTGCCTGCTGGGTGCCGAGGAGTTTGGCTTTGCGACCATGCCGCTCATCTCCATGGGCTGCCTTATGCAGCGCGACTGCCAGCAGGATACCTGCCCGGCCGGCATCGCCACGCAAAACTGCCGCCTGCGTCGCGGCTTCCGCGGCAAGCCCGAGCACGTCGAACACTTTATGCTCTTTGTTGCCGAGCAGCTGCGCGAGGTCATGGCGAGCCTGGGCTTCCGCACCGTCGACGAGATGGTCGGCCATCCCGAGTGCTTGCGCCAGATTGAGGTCCCGGGCAACCGCAAGGCCAACCTGCTCGATCTGTCGCCCGTGCTGGCGAGCGCGACCTGCGAGTTCGGTGCCCACATCCCGGGTGCCGACGGTCGTCACTTCCTGCCGCAGATGGCTGCGGACAGTGAGCTCGACAAGACGCTCGACTCCACGTTGTTTGTGCCCTATACGGCCGATGCCCGTGCGCACCTGCGTCCGATTCGCTTCCGCGCCGATATCGCCAACGTCAACCGTTGCGTGGGCACCATCTTGGGCAACGCGGTGACCAAGGCGCATCCCGAGGGTCTGCCCGCCGGCTCCATCACCATCGATTGCGATGGTTCGGCCGGTCAGAGCTTTGGCGCCTTTCTGCCGCGCGGCATTACGCTCAACGTGTGCGGCGACGCCAACGACTACTTTGGCAAGAGCCTTTCGGGCGGCGAGGTGTCGGTGCGCCCCAACCCGCATGCGACCTACAAGTTCGACGAGAACATCATCGTGGGCAACGTTGCGTTCTTTGGCGCTACGAGTGGCTGCGGCTTCATTAACGGCCTGGCCGGCCAGCGCTTTGGCGTACGCAACTCCGGTGCCACGGTGGTGGTCGAGGGCTGCGGCAACCATGGCTGCGAGTACATGACGGGAGGCCTGGCGCTCATCCTGGGCGAGGTCGGGCAGAACTTCGCCGCCGGCATGACGGGCGGCGTGGCTTACGTCTTTGACCAGTACGGCACGCTCGATGCCCGTGTGAACCACGAGAGCGTTGAGCTTAAAGCCCCGACGGCCGGTGAGCTTGCGCAGATTCGTGCGCTCATCCAGGAGCACGTGGACGCGACGCAGAGCCCGCGCGGTATTAAGCTGCTCTACAGCTTTGAGACGATGAGCAAGCACTTTGTGAAGGTCATTCCAACCGAGTACGAGCGCGTGCTGGCGATTGTCGCCGCCGCCGAGGCCGTGGGCAAGACGCATGCGCAGGCCGAGGAGCTGGCGTTTGACATTGTGACCGGCCGCGCGAGTGCCGCGGATGTCGCTCGCTTTGATGTTGCGGGCGCTGCGTCCGTGGCTGCCAGCTCTGTTGCTTCGACTAAGAAGGAGGCGTAAGTGCCATGGGTAAGCCCGGTGCTTTTCTTGATATCGATCGCGTGACCCACGAGCTTCGCCCCGTGGAGGAGCGCAGCCGCGATTTCGATCCGCTGTACGTGGAACTCGACGACGATGCGCGCCGCGCCCAGGCGAGCCGCTGCATGATGTGCGGCGTGGCGTTTTGCCAGATGGGCGCGAGCTTTGGCAAGGCACGTCCGAGCGGCTGTCCGCTGCACAACCTGATTCCCGAGTGGAACGAGCTGGTGTACCGCGGCCGTTGGGACGAGGCTGCCGAGCGCCTGTCACTCACCTCGCCCATGCCCGAGTTCACGAGTCGCGTGTGCCCGGCGCTGTGCGAGGCCGCGTGCAACCTGGGTTCGGTTGACGGCCAGCCCACGACGATCCATGACAACGAGCGTGCGATCAGCGACCATGAGTGGGCCAACGGCGGTCCGCGCCGCTTTGAGCCGGCAGGGGAGGGCGCACCCACGGTTGCCGTGGTGGGCTCCGGTCCCGCTGGTCTGGTGGCAGCATGGGAGCTTGCGCGTCGCGGTGCCCGCGTGACGGTGTTTGAGCGTGACGACCGCCCGGGCGGCCTGCTCATGTACGGCATTCCCAACATGAAGCTCGAGAAGTCCGTGGTCGAGCGTCGCGTGGCGCTCATGCGCGAGTTGGGCATTGTGTTTGAGCTGAGTGCCGACGTGACGGACCCTGCGGTGGCGGCCAAGCTCGATGACTTTGACGCTGTCGTGGTGGCTGCTGGTGCCCGTGCCCCGCGCGGGCTTTCGGCTGCGAACATTGACGCCCCCGGCGTGGTGTATGCCGTGGACTATCTGACGGCTTCGACCGTCTCGGTGCTCGATGGCGGCGAGCCTGCCATCGATGCACGCGGCTTGGATGTCGTGGTCATTGGCGGCGGCGATACCGGTAACGACTGCGTGGGCACCGCGGTACGTCAGGGTGCGCGCAGCGTGCGCCAGTTTGAGTTCTTGCCGGCGGCGCCTGATGCGCGCGCGGCGAGCAACCCCTGGCCGCAGTGGCCAAACGTTAAGAAGACCGACTACGGCCAGCAGGAGGCCATCGCTGCCATGGGCGGCGAGATGCGCGCTTGGGGCGTGGATACGCTCGAGGTACTGCTGGATAAGAAGGGCACTGCCGCGGGCCTGCGCGTGGCCGACCTAGATTGGTCGGCCGGCAAGCCTGAACGCATTGCGGGCTCCGAGCACGAGGTGCCGGCGCAGCTGGTGCTGATCGCCTGCGGCTTTACGGGTCCTGAGCATGGCGTGTTCGATGCGGTAGGCGTGCCTGTTGCCACCGCTGGTCGTCCGCTGCCTGTGATGGCCGCCGAGGGCTCGCATCTTGCGGCACGTGTCGACGGCGTCTCCGCGGATGCCGTGCCGGTGTATGTTGCCGGTGACGCTCACAATGGCAGTTCGCTCGTGGTAAGCGCCATGGCCGACGCCCTGGCCTGCGCTGCCGAAGTCGCCGAGGCGCTGGAGCTGTAAGGCGGCTGTTCACAATTGAATCGTCAAGGGCTGTCCCCAACTGCCGGCACATAAGGAACGTCCCCAATTGCCGGCATGCTGGGGACGTTCCTTTTGGGTCGGCATTCGGGGACACTTCTTGCGGGTTTGCGACCGATTTGTTCGTTTGTCGACGCGCGAGTGTCCATTCGGCGTCTTTTTGAGCTGTGGTCACCTGTTGTTTCTGTGGTGGCTGTGGGCATATGGCTCAAAAGGGCGGGTTGGCCGTCTATGTTTACCTGCGGTTTTATTGCGGTGCGCATTTTCGGTCAAGCATCCCGTCAAGTGTTTGGTCAGCAGTTGGTTTGCAGCCGGAGGCCTATTTTGTCCGTGCTGACAGTGGCTGCCCACCCTCCTCGTAAGCTCAAATTGAGGTTCATCAGTTTGAGGAGGATGCCGTGACTGACCACGTTTTAGACCGAGCGCATCTGGCCGAAGCCGTCGGCAACGATATTGCCGACATGGCCCATTTTTGGATGCTGCGGAAGTTTCAGTTTTTGGAGCCGGCGCGCGAGCAGTTCGAGATCATTGTCGACCCGTGGCTCGGCTATTGCACCGAGCCTTCCCAAAACGAAATCATGGCCTACAACATGGCATTTACCGATTGGCTGCTCTTCGAGCGCCCCTATCGCCATGGCAAGACGCTGCTCGAGCTGTATGTTGATGAGCCGCCGGCATCGCTTTCGCCTGCCTCGCTCAAGCGGCTCGAGCAGGTATGCGACACGCAGTATTTCTCGCGCTTTGGCATTTTGGACAAGGATCCTGCGACTGGTATGGTCGCGCTGAAGGACACACGCACCGACCGTCGCTTTGACGTCTACGATCCGCATATCGTGCAAAAGGAGCATTGGAGCGACGGAGCGATTGCGGTGCGCCTCGCCTGCGTCGACGATGTCTGGCTGACGGCGGGACAACTCTATCTGTATGACATCGCACGCCTGAGTGACACGGCGGTCGATGGGCCTGGTGCGGTGCATCCGGAGGACCTGCAGGATGGCTTTGACACCTCGTGCATCAGTTTCTTCTTGCCCCTGGTCCGCGACATCATGGGCGCCCAGGGGCGGTACGTAAAGTCGCTCAACATCTACGAGCGGGAGTGGGAGTAAGGGATGGGCTGTCGCAGCGCCGCCGCGTGTCTATTTGTCTCGATCTGTAACGTTTAGGGACAAAAAACCGGTCTACCTGTTACAGATCGAGACGAACGCTTGGGCGCCGCTGGTTTGTCTAAATCTGTAACGTTTGGGGGCTGGAGAACGTCTAACTGTTACAGAACGAGACGTTTGGCACCTGGTTGGGGGAATGTCTCAATCTGTAACATCTACAGGTCAAAATTCGACCTACCTGTTACAGATTGAGACGGAAGGTTGGCGGCTGCCGAAAGATCTTGTTCTGTAACAACTAGAGGCTCAAAGACTGTCTTCCTGTTACAGATCAAGACATTTGTCAGCGGAGGCAACGGTGACGATGGTCCATTTGTCTGACGTGGTGGTGATGAAAGTGTCTAATACCGTTCTCAAACACAAACATGCGACTCGCAACACGTTGGCGCGGAATAGGATGCTCGCGCGGCTCACGGAGACGGCCAAGCAAGGTGCGCTGCTCGCAACGCATGACAATACCGAGCTCATGTGGCTGCGACGCCATGTTGGAACCGACGATATCGCGGAGCCCGAGCCGTACCTGTTCTGTTTTCAGCATGATTGGGATGCATTGACGCCGGCGGAGCGAGCGCTGAGGACTATCAAAGGGCTTGCGGAGTTTCATCCCGATTGGGCGTTTTGGGGCTATGACGCGGCGCTTTTGTGGGGTCTGGAGGTGCCGAATGATCTGCTCGGGCCACGATATCTTGTTAAGACGGGTTGCTCGGTGCCGCTGAGTGCAGGATGTCGGCTGTTGCGTCCGCAGGCGGCGGGTGCACTTGAACAAGCCGACGGCGTGCAGGTGACGTCGTTTTGGCGCACGATGGAGGATTGCTTACTGCGTGCGCCGTTCTCCTACGGGTTGGCGATTGCCGATTCTGCACTGCGGGCGAAAGGCGTATCACGTTGGGATTTGTGCGAGCGCCTCCGCGCCGATTGCGAGGGCAGGCGAGGGTATCGCAGGGCACAGGTGATTGCGTCGTATGCGGACGGGCTGTCCGAAAACGGCGGCGAGTCTCGGTTCCGAGCGTTCTTTATTGCGTACGGCTTTCCAGTTCCGGAGCTGCAGGTGGAGTTTCGCGACCCGCTCGATCCGAGCCAGGCGTTTCGCGTCGACTATTTTTGGCGGCTCATGGACGGGACGTGTGTCATCGGCGAGCTCGACGGAAAGGGGAAGTACACCTTGCAGAACGGCGAGGGTCGGGAGTCGGTCGACCCATTCGTGGCAGAACGTCAGCGAGAGTCCCATCTGACGATGCTCGGGCACAAGGTGCTTCGGTTTACGTTTGATGAACTCAAGAACCCGGGGAAGCTGGCTGAAAAGATGAGGTTGGCGGGTATTCCGCGACGGCCCGATTTGGCTGAGGAGTGGAGACGTCAGTGGTATGGGCGCTGAGAGGTTTTGTCTCGATCTGTAACATCAGGGGGCCCAATAACCCTGTACCTGTTACAGATCGAGACATTCCCCTGATGTTGCTGGGGTGGGGCTGCAACGTATTCCGTCCCCCACATCCCCTCTTCCCTCCGTTAACCGATATGCTCGACTTTAGGTCGCTGCATTAGGTGATAATGGACAAATGTTCAAGTTAATCGTGAGGGAGGAGCTCGATATGGCGTCTGCCGATCGTCCCACGTTGTTTATCAATGCGACCGTCTTGGATGGCTCGGAGCATATGGAGCCGCAGCCCGATATGGCCGTGTCCGTCGAGCGTGGCATCATCACCTGGATTGGTCCGAGCGCCGTGGCGCAGGCGCCGGCGGGCGCCGAGGTCGTCGACCTGGCAGGGGCGTATCTCATGCCGGGCCTCATCAATATGCACGTGCACCTGTGCGGCTCGGGCAAGCCTGTCTCGGCCGGCGATGCGGGCGCGCTGATGAAGAAGCTCGATAATCCCGTGGGCCGCACCATCGTCCGCCGCATCCTCAAAGGCAGTGCCCAGCAGCAGCTGGCAAGCGGCGTGACCACGGTGCGCGGCGCGGGCGACCCGCTGTTTGCCGATCTGGCCGTGCGCGATGCTATCGATGCCGGCAAGTATCAGGGTCCTCGCCTGGTGGCGCCGGGAACGGGCATCACGGTGCCGGGCGGCCATGGTGCGGGCCTGTTCGCCCAGGTGGCCAACAGTCCCGCCGAGGCAGCCGAACAGGTGCGCGACCTGTATGCGCGCGGCGCCGACGTCATTAAGCTGTTCGTGACGGGCGGCGTGTTCGATGCGACCGAGGTGGGCGAGCCGGGCGTGCTGCGTATGCCGGTGGAGGTTGCCGCGGCGGCATGCAAGGCGGCGCACGATATGGGCCTTCCGGTTATGGCCCATGTCGAGAGTACCGAGGGCGTGAAGGCCGCGCTTGAGGCCGGCGTTGACACGATTGAGCACGGCGCTCCGTTGACACCCGAAATCTTGGAGCTGTACCGTGGCGCCGCGGGCACGCAGCTCGAGGGGCGTGCTCCGAGTGTGACCTGCACTATCAGCCCGGCGCTGCCGTTTGTATTGCTCGACCCGGAAAAGACCCATTCTACCGATACGCAAAAGAAGAACGGCGACATCGTGTGCTCGGGCATCATCGAGAGCGCCCGTGCCGCACTGGAAGCTGGCGTTAAGGTGGGCCTTGGCACGGACTCAAGCTGCCCGTTCGTGACGCAGTATGACATGTGGCGCGAGGTCGCCTATTTTGCCAAGTATGTCGACGTGAGCAACGCCTTCGCACTGCATACAGCCACGCAGGTTAATGCCGAGCTGCTGGGGCTGGACGGCGAGACTGGCACGATCGAGTGCGGCAAGGCTGCCGATATCTTGGTAACGCGCGAGAATCCTCTCGATAATCTGTGCGCTCTGCGTGAGCCGATACATGTGATGTGTCGCGGTGATCTGGTACGCAAGCTCAAGGTGAAGCGTATTCCCGAGGTGGACGCCGAGCTCGACGCGATTATGGCCATGCCGGCTGAGGCGCTGGCCGAGGAGCTTGCCCGCGACGGCGTGGCGTAAGCGCGCGATATGGCGATGCGAAAAAGGGACAATCCTTTTGTCATAATCAGAAAAAGCCGAGGTCCCGGTGCGAGGCCTCGGCTTTTATTTGTCCTATGGTGTAGCGGCTATGAGCGCGTCTCCATCTTGGCGTGGCACTTGGGGCAGGTGACGCGGATCTTGCCCTTGCCCTTGGGGACGGAGAGCATCTGGCCGCAGTTGGGGCACTTGAGGTATGCCGTGGTCTTGCGACCCTTCCACATCTTCTTGGCTGTGCGCTTGGCGCGCTCAAAGTCTTCCTTGCTCGTTCCGGCTGCGCGTGAGGTGCTGGCCGCTGCGGCGCCGGCGCCCAAGCTGGCGACAAACTTGCCCAAGCCGGGAACATTGGCGGTCGCGGCGACAAAGGCCTCGTTCTCCTTGTGACGTGCGTCGATATTTTTGGACAGGCCGCGCAGCACGCCAATCACGATTACGGCGATGGCAATCCAGCTGAGCCACTGGATGCGGGCTATCGATCCGATCATGGCGATGATAATGCCTGCGAAGCCCATCACGATGGTGAGTTCGTCAGCGCCATTGCGGCCCTTCATAAAGTCATTCATGCAAATTGCCTTTCATTCGATATGCCGCACGCCTTTATACCCGATTTAGAGCAAGGGGGACAGGTTAATCTGCACCAATGTGGTGCAAACGTACCTGTCCCCGGAATACCAAGACGGTGCAAAGAAGTCTGTCCCCAATGCCCCAATTACTTGGAGAGTTTGTCGACGACGCGTTCGATTTCGGCGAGCTTGGCGGCTTTGAGGTCTTCGTCGCCCGATTCGATTGCCGAAGTCACGCAGCCCTCGATATGCGCCTTGAGCACGTCGGCGTTGATGCGCGCAATGAGCGCCTGTGTGGCCATGAGCTGCGTGGAAATATCGACGCAATAGCGGTCCTCATCGACCATCCGCAAGATGCCGTCAATCTGGCCGCGTGCCGTCTTGAGCATGCGGGTCACCGATTTGTGGTCTGCCATCATGGCGGGTCCTCGTTTCTGGTCGATCTTCCGGATGCCCCCGTCAGTTGCGGTGAAATACGGACCGTTTAAAGGCCTAGGGCGGCACAACAGTCCGTATTTCACCGCAACTTCTGAGGATTGAGTAGGCGGCGTCTGCTACGCGGCGGTTACGGACAGGGCATGGAACTTCTCGCCGGCGCCCTCGACAGCGGTGGCGAGCTGCTCGGCGGTCACGGTGTCGGCGCACTCCACCTGGACGGTCTGGGTCTCGTGATCGGCGTCGGCGTCGGTCACGCCGGCCACGTTGAGCAACGCCGTCTCGACGGTGGCGTCGCAGTGGCCGCACATGAGACCGGAAGTCTTGATCGTGTAACGCATGGGTATTCCTCTCTGTTGTGTCGGCTTTCCCAGGCACCCGACCTTGACCTTCAAGCCGTCGCTCGCGTACTAAAGTACGCGTCGCTTCTCTTTCAGGTCAATCTCGGGCACCTGGAAAACCCGTTCTAAATGGACGTAATGGTGAGCCTATTTTGCCACTTTAGGCTTAAAGGATTTTAGGCGCAGCGCATTGCTTACGACGCACACGCTCGACAGGCTCATGGCCGCGGCGCCAAACATCGGCGAGAGCTGCCATCCGGTGAGCGGGAAGAACACGCCCGCCGCCAGCGGAATGCCGATGCCGTTGTAGAACAGTGCCCAGAACAGGTCCTGCTTGATGTTGCGGATCGTGGCGCGTGAAAGCTCGATGGCTCGGGCGACGTCCATGAGGTCGCTGCGCATGAGTACCACGTCGGCGCCCTCCTTGGCGATGTCGGCGCCGGTGCCGATAGCAAGGCCCACGTCGGCGCGCGCCAGGGCGGGGGAGTCGTTGATGCCGTCGCCCACCATGGCGACCTTGCCGCCCGCATCCTGCAGTTCGCGCACGTGGCGTTCCTTGTCGGCGGGGAGGACGTCGGCGATGACCTGCTCGCTGCTCAGTCCCACGCGGCGGGCGATGGCCTCGGCCGTCACGCGGTTGTCGCCAGTGAGCATGCGCACATCGACGCCGAGCTTGCGGAGCGCGGCGATGGCCTCGGCGCTCGTCTCCTTGACCTCATCAGCCACGGCGATGGTGCCGACAAGCTCGCCGGTCTTGGCAAAGAACAGCGGCGTCTTGCCCTCGGCGGCAAATTGCTCGGCAAGGCCGGCGGGCACCTTCGCGCCCAGCTCGACCATCAGGCGCACGTTGCCGGCAGCGATGACGTTTTGTCCCTCGCGCGCCGTAACGCCTCGTCCAGGCACGGCGGCAAAGTCCTCGACCGTGCGCGCCACGATTCCGCGCGACTCGCACTCGGCCATGATCGCCTCGGCCAGCGGGTGCTCGCTCGAGCGCTCCAGCGCGGCAGCGAGCTTCAGTAACGCCTTTTCACTCATAGCGGGCGAGCCGTCGGCGCGCGCGACAACCACAATGTCGGTCACGGCCGGCTTGCCGCGGGTGACCGTGCCCGTCTTATCGAGCACCACGGTGCCCACGCTGCGCAGGTTCTCCAGCGCCTCAGCGCTCTTAAACAGAATGCCCATCTCGGCGCCCTTGCCGGTGCCCACCATAATGGCGACGGGCGTGGCCAGGCCGAGCGCGCACGGACAACTGATCACCAGCACGGCGACAGCGGAAGTGAGCGCCTCGTTGATGCTTCCGGTCAGCACCATCCACGCCACAAAAGTTACGGCAGAGATTACAAACACCACGGGCACGAACACGCCGGCGACTTTGTCGGCCATGCGGGCGATGGGCGCCTTGGTGGTGTTGGCGTCCTCGACGAGCTGGATAATCTTGGCGAGCGACGTGTCGGCGCCCACACGCGTGGCGCGGAAAGTAAACGAGCCCGTGCGGTTGACCGTGGCCGCGTTGACGGTGGCACCGGCGGTCTTTTCCACGGGGATGGACTCGCCGGTGAGCGCACTCTCGTCCACGGCCGAGCTGCCCTCGAGCACCACGCCATCGACGGGGATGGACTCTCCGGGGCGTACGCGCAGGACCTGGCCGGGAAGGATGCTGTCGACGTCGACGGTGGTCTCGGTGCCGTCCTCTGCCACGACGGTCGCGCTCTTGGGCGCCAGGTCGATGAGCGCCTCGATGGCGCCGCCGGTCTTGGATTTGCTGCGTGTCTCGAGGTATTTGCCCACGGTGACGAGCGACAGGATCGTGCCCGCACTCTCAAAATACAGGTTGCCCATGCTCGTCATCATGGCCTCGTGGATTTGCCCGGCGGCCAGCTGGTCGGCCATGATAAACATGGCATAGAACGACCAGGCGACGGAAGCGGTGGCGCCCACGGCAATAAGGGCGTCCATGGTGGGCGCGCCGTGCGCGAGCGATTTAAACCCGTTGATAAAGTACGCGTCGTTGACATAGACGATGGGGATAAGCAGGACGAGCTCGGTGAGGGCGAGCGTCATGCTGTGGGTATGGTCGGTGAAGACGCCGGGCAGCGGCCAGCCGAGCATGTGCCCCATGCCTATGTAGAACAGTGGGATGAGGAATACGATCGAGATGATGAGGCGGGTGCGCATGGCAGAGGCGGCGGCCTCCAACTTTTTGGTCGGCGACTCCATGTGGGTGACGCCAGACCTGGCTTGCGTGCTGCCGTTTGAGCCGGCGGCACCGGTGCCCGCATCGACGGGCGAGGCCGAGTAGCCGGCACGGTCGACGGCGGTGCAGATATCGTCGGGGGAGACCTGCGCGGGGTCATAGTCGACCATCATGGAACCGGCGAGCAGGTTGACCGCGACGTTTTGGACGCCGTCGAGTTTGCTTACGGCGCGGTCCACGTGCGCCTGGCAGGCGGCGCATGTCATGCCGCCCACGTCGAACTTATCTTGAGCCATGGCTTCTCCTTTCTGTGGTTCGGTGTTGGAATTGTTAACCTGCCGATACTATACACCCATACCCCCTGGGGGTGTCTAGTACAGAATTAATGTATGACATTTCGCTACAGATGAAGGTGGTTGGTTGGCCGATGGACCGTCTCAACCAATCATCTCAATCTGTAACGTCTGGACCGGTTTTTGAACCATAGCTGTTACAGATTTAGACAAACATTTCAGCCGAAAACTAACGTCTCGATCTGTAACAACTAGACCCCGTTTTACCGAGTATTTGTTACAGATCAAGACAAACAGTTGGCAGGAAACTCAATGTCTCGTTCTGTAACATCTAGCAGCAAATATGACCTCTAACCGTTACAGATCAAGACAATTGACGGGGAGGGGTCCCGTCATGGCAAGACGCCCGCCGCCTAGATACAGAACCCGGGGATCACACAGGTTAGCTTGTTTGGCTTTTCCGCAGGCGTTGCGTACGTAAAGACGTCGCCGTCGTGCCCCACGCGGTTCATATAGAGCGTGCCTTCGCTCTCCGATGTGTCGGGGCTCACCGTGCGCTCCCACCAACAGGTGTCCTTGCCCTTCCACTGGCGGACCATCGTCTCGTTCGTGGAATACGGGCTCACCTTGAGCTCGCGGAAGAGCTGATACTCCTTGCCCTCGCCGTTGTAGATGTCTGCCAGGTAGTGATAGTCCTCGGCAAACGAATCGGGCGGCTGTACACCGCACAGTTCAACCATGGCGGGCAGCCAAAGGGTCGCGGGCAACTCGCTCAGACACGCCGCGCTGTTGGCGGCGCCCACATTGTCCGAGACCTTCTTGACACCTTTAATGAGCGCGCGCAACTCGTTGGGCAGCAGCTTAAGGCCGTCGCCGTTGAGCCACTCCCGCAGCTCGCAATCTGCCCAGCCGGCGCTCGGCGGTTCAGCCGCAGCGTTGCGCTCGGCAATACCCGCGTCGAACATAAACGTCAGCCCGGCCTTGCCCGTCCCGTCCAGAAGCTCATCGTGGCGGATGCCCACAAGCTGCGCGCCAACCTGCAGCCCGTTGGTGAGCGTGATACGCTTGGTACACGGATAGGGGATATGCCCATCGGCATCGAGCAGGTGATAGCGCTTGGCAATCTCGCGTGCCTCGCTACGGGTCTCGGCGGCCTTAATCTTGAGCGAAATCTCCTGCAGCTGATCCCAAGTGTAGTCGTCAAGCGAACCGCGGATGCCGTCCAGGTAGTCGGGGATGCCAAAGCCATGGGTCGCCGCCCCAATGACGCTGAGCCCCGCAACGGCTGCAACGACGCCACCGATAATAAAGCGGCGGCGGGTCATGGCATCGTGCCGGGCCTGCTCCAGGATCTCTCGCTCGCGCTCGCCGGCGACGTCGACCTTAAGGTGCGTACCGGAGTCGATGTCAATTGCGGTGTCACTGCCCGCGCCCTCGCGGCCCTCGGATTCGGCATCGGTGAGGTATGCCGAGAGCACCTCGAGCATCTGCTGTTCGGTGGGACGATCACGCTGCTCGACTGAGATGCCTTTCATGATGATTTGGACGAGCGCCTCGTCGTCACTGCATCGCGGCTCGAGCGGCGCCGGCTTGGTCTTGGTCTTTATGAGGTAGAACGAACCGGTTGCCGCGGCACCCGTCGACTCCACATCGAACGGTTTGCGACCGCTGTAGAGCTGGTACAGAATGCTCGAAAGCGCGTAGACATCGATTGCGGGCGAGCGGCGAAGGGCCGCGATGCCTTCGATATCCTGCGTGAGCATCTCGGGCGCGGCGTATGCGGGCGTGGCAAAGCGCCAGATGTCGGCGCGCCGGGTGATCGTGTCGTCGCCGAGAGCCATGGTCGCGGAGCCCATGTCGATGAGGCAGGGGTCAAAGGAACAATCAGCAATCTGCTGCTCGAGCGTTCGACTGGTGGTACGGAACATGATATTGGCGGGCGACAGGTCGCGATGGACGACCGGATTTACGAGTCCCTGGGTCATCAGGAGTGCGCGAAGCACGGCGTTTCCAACGGCGGCCACCATCTGGGTGGTTAGCCCGCCCGAGGCATCGTGCGGAAGCAAGGGCAGCGCCTGCTTGAGCGAGGTGCCCTCGACCCACTCCATGAGGATGAGCGGGTCGTCCTCGCACGATCCATAGCCATAGACGCGCGGAAATCCGCGCAGGTGCGAGACAGTGCACAGATGACGGTACTCCTCGAACAGCGCGGCGGTATTGGCCAGGTGCGCAGCCGCTTGCTCGGCGGAGCGGTCGGGGGCTTGGCCGGAAAGGATGGCATTGTCCTTGAGTAGCTTGACGGCAAAGACCTCGCCGCTCGTGTTGGTCGCGCGCAGCACGTGCCCGATGTTGCCGTTGTTGCGGTGGGCCGTCTGGAGAATAAGCGTCATAAACCGACGCTTGGCGTCGTCCTCGGCGCTGGGGTCGACCGCCACGGCGGTATCGAACGTATCGAGACGGACGAGTTTGTCGCCATAGGCGCTATCGGTAGTATCCATGGCGTTCCTTTGTCTGGCATGGGTTGCCGCACGTTTACGCGAGCAGTGCGGATATCGGTAAAGTACCATGATAGCCGCACTGCCCACGTATACCGCTGAGCATTGTCGTTTACGACACAGAAGGTAGAAGACGAAAGACGGACGGCGACCGTCTTCCGATCGCTGTCCGTGCTAGTCCACAATGACAAGGAATGTCGTGTAGAGACCCAGATGGAGCCTGTCGCTGTTGGCGATTTCCACGGGGGGATAGACTTTGCCGGGTTCGCGTTGGTCGCGCGGCGGCTCAATCACAATATCGCCGTCGCCCGCGCCCGATTCGAGCACTGTGCCGTTGGTCGATCCAAGGCCCTGGGCGTACCAGTGCTCACCCTCGAGCCAAATGCGAAGATGCTCGCGCGAGGCGTCGGCGCCTACATCGGTGATGCTGGGCGAGGTTTTGGGCAAAGAACCAATCACGGTGCCGCGCGGATCGCGTGTGAGGGGATGGATTTGCATGTCGGCGCAGTTGTCGGCATGGGTTCTGAGCAGACCGAGGTTGGGAGCGACGGTGTGCGGCTGCTCCAGGCTGCTCATAAAGCCGCGTCCGACGGTAGTTTCGGTGGTGCCAAAGTGCCCGCCCGTCTTGCTGGCGCAAAAGCGCTCGACGGTGGTCACGCCCTGAACGGGATCGGCGAGCGCCCCCGTTGCCACAAAGAGCATAAGGTAAAGCGTGCTTTTCTCGCGCACGGCATTGCCGTCAAAGTTGTCGATGCGATTGAGGGCATTTGCATATAGGCGGCTGTCCAGCTTGTAGCTGGCGAGAGCCGACATCATTTCGTTGGCGGCCGGACCGCGATAGTGCTCGGCGATTGCCCGATAGGCGGACTCGCCGCCGCCGAGCTTGCTGCAGATTGCCGAGGAAAGGTTGAGCGTGGTGACGGTAAAGTCGCTGTAGATGGAGGGCGCGCACTGGTCAGGCTTGCGATGGACGATGTAACGGGTGAGATACGAGCGGTTGGAAGAGCATTTCTCGAGCAGGGTACTGCCGAGATAAGAGTTTCCATTGATGAGCATTCGGGCGATCTCGAGATGTTTAAGACCGCCGAACGAGCGAATATCGTTATAGAGGACCGAGCAAGGCGTCTCTGCTGCCACGGATACCTCCTTTGATTGCTTCCTAGCCAATATGGCGATAGGAATTAATGGCCCCCGGTGGGCGACGTATTAAATGGCTGCGCAATATATAGCGTAACCAAAGCAACATTATAGGCCACATGTTCGAAATTGCAGGAAGACCGAGAGATTTTGGTTGGACTGAACGGAAATCCCCCTCTGTCTTGTTCTGTAACATTTGGACCCGGTTTTGCCCTGTAGATGTTACAGATTGAGACAATCGGCCAAGCCCACCTCGTCCGCCTCGTCATCTGTGGTTTACGTGGGGGCATACGGAGTGCGGGTATACTAACCGGCGGCGAATCTGCTCCATCGCTTAGAGCTGCTGCGTCTGGACGGCGCGTGATAGGGCTGCCAAAGCGATCGCCAGCGTGCTGAGCAACGTCCTCTCTGTGCGCACCCGTTTTTGTATGTATTAGCGCACTACCAAGCACGCCAGCGCGGCCGCATGCCGTGCCCATAGCGCGTGCAGATAAGGAACAACAACATATGCGTAATTCTGTATCCGACGTCACGGACGCCGAGATTCTGGACGAGGCCCGCGAGGCCATGACCCAGGCTGCCTTCGATGCCGCCGATGAGGCCAATGCTGCCCAGGCCGTCGAGTCCGCTACCGAGAGCCTGCCCGCCTTTGACGAGCTGGGGCTTTCCGACGAGATGCTTCGTGCTATCGAGAACCTGGGCTACACGGCGCCGACGCCCGTGCAGGCCGGCTCGATCCCCGTGGTGCTCGAGGGCCGCGACCTGCTTGCCGCCGCCCAGACCGGCACCGGCAAGACGGCCGCCTTTTTGCTGCCGACCATGAACAATCTGGAGCACATCGCTCCGCCCGAGCCCGTGCGCGAGCGCGGCGGCCGCAACCGCCGTCGCGGTGCCAAGAAGCCCGAGGGCAACGGCCGCGGCCCCGTGATGCTCGTCATCACCCCCACGCGCGAGCTTGCCCAGCAGATCGACGAGGTCGCGAGCAAGATCGCCGACGTCACCGGCCATGTCGCCGTGACCGTCGTGGGCGGTGTGAGCTACAAGCCGCAGACCGCGGCACTCAAGTACGGCTGCGACATCCTGGTCGCCACGCCGGGCCGTCTGGTCGATCTGATCGAGCAGGGTGCCTGCCACCTGAACGAGGTCAAGGTCCTGGTGCTCGACGAGGCCGACCGCATGCTCGACATGGGCTTTTTGCCCGCCGTCCGCCGCATTGTGCGCGAGACGCCGGCCGAGCGCCAGACGCTGCTGTTCTCGGCGACGCTCGACGAGGAGGCCGTGGGCGAGATCACCGACCTGGTGAGCGACCCGGCCCGCGTGGAGATCGCGCCCGCTACGTCGACTGCCGACACCGTCGACCAGTTTGTGTTCCCGGTGTCCATCGAGGCCAAGAACAACCTGCTGCCCGAGTTCCTCAAGAAGGAGGGCCCGGAGCGCACCATCGTCTTTATGCGCACCAAGCACCGTGCCGACAGCTGCTGCCGTCGTCTGGAGCGCAAGGGCATCAAGGCCGCCGCGATCCACGGCAACCGCAGCCAGGCCCAGCGCGAGCGTGCCCTTTCGGCCTTCCGCGACGGTACCGTCGACGTGCTGGTGGCAACCGACGTGCTTGCCCGCGGCATCGACATCAGCGACGTGCGCTACGTCG
>CATZKS010000004.1 GCA_958421035.1 uncultured Collinsella sp.
CTTGCGCAGGACTGTAGAGCAGGAAACTTAATTACGCGCCGCTCCCC
This sequence comes from uncultured Collinsella sp., assembly GCA_958421035.1. Lineage (GTDB taxonomy): Bacteria > Actinomycetota > Coriobacteriia > Coriobacteriales > Coriobacteriaceae > Collinsella. The sequence goes on from CATZKS010000004.1 coordinate 48, forward strand.
GCCCACGCCGGGCAAGCTCTCCCTTGTACTCCATCTCACTAAAGTGTATGATTCTGAACGTTACATGACTCACTTTACCTAACTAAAGTGCCATCAAGGGGGAATACCATGAATACCGATATGTCTCGTCGTCAGTTTGTTGGTCTAGCCGGCTCGCTCGCCACGGTGCTTGGCCTTGGTCTTGTCGGTTGCGGCGGTGGTGCCGGCAAGGGCTCCGCTGCTGGCTCTGCCGCAGCCAAGGATGTGAAGGGCGCTGCGGAGTCCAAGAAGCTCGTGGTGGGCTTTGATAAGTCCTATCCTCCGTACGGTTTTGTGGGCGACGATGGCGAGTACACCGGCTTTGATCTCGATCTGGCCAAGGCTGTTGCCGATAAGCAGGGCTGGGAGGTCAAATACGAGGCCATCGACTGGGACGCCAAGGATACGCTGCTCAACTCTGGCGCCATCAACTGCATCTGGAACGGCTTTACCATGGAGGGCCGTGAGGACGACTACACGTTCTCCGAGCCGTACATGCTCAACGAGCAGGTGCTGGTGGTCAAGAAGGATGCGGGCATCAAGGGCTGGGACGATCTTGCCGGCAAGACTGTGATTACCCAGACTGATTCCGCTGCGCAGGACGTGCTTGAGGGTGACCAGAAGGATCTGGCGGCGACGTTCGCCACGCTCGACACCATCGGCGAGTACAACACGGCCTTTATGCAGCTCGAGAGCGGCGCGGTCGATGCCGTGGCCTGCGACCTTTCGATTGCCCAGTATCAGCTTGCCGCCAAGCCCGATGCCTATACGCAGCTCGACAAGCCGCTGTCCAGCGAGCACTACGCCGTTGGCTTTAAGAAGGGCGACACCAAGTCGGCCGATGCTGTAGCCGAGTCGCTCAAGGCACTCTACGATGACGGTACGGTTAAGGATCTCTGCGACAAGTATTCAAGCTATGGTCTATCTTTCGATAATTGGGTGCTCAAGTAATGTCTATTCAGGTCATGATGCAGATGCTTGGCCAGGGTTTCTTGGTCAGTTTGCAGTTGTTTGTGCTGACGCTGTTGGGGTCGATTCCGCTGGGAATCCCCGTGGCGTTTATGCGCATGAGCAAAATCGCGCCGCTTCGCTGGATTGCGCGCATCTACATTTCGGTCATGCGCGGTACGCCGCTCATGCTGCAGATGTTTGCCATCTACTTTGCCCCGTACTACGTGTTTGGCATTTCGCTCACGCCCGATTCCAAGTGGACGGCGTGCGTCGTGGCGTTCATCATCAACTACGCCGGCTATTTTGCCGAGATCTATCGCTCGGGCTTGCAGTCCATTCCGCGCGGTCAATACGAGGCCGCCGAGGTGCTGGGCTATTCGCGCGTGCAGACGTTTCTGTATATCGTGATGCCGCAGGTCGCCAAGCGTATTCTGCCGGCGATGGGCAACGAGATCATCACGCTGGTCAAGGACACGTCGCTGGCGTTTGCCATTGGCGTGGGTGAGATGTTCTCGACGGCCAAGGCGCTGGTCGCCTCGCAGGTGAGCATGGTGCCGTTTGCGATCGCGGCGCTGATCTACTGGATCTTTAACTTTGTGGTCGAGATGCTGCTGGGCGCCGCCGAAAAGAAGCTGGACTATTATCATGACTAACTCAGTGATGAAAATCGAAAGCGCACGTAAGGCGTTTGGCGGCAATGAGGTGCTCAAGGATATCTCACTTGAGGTGAAGCGTGGCGAGGTCGTGGCGATTATCGGGCCTTCGGGCGGCGGCAAGTCCACGCTGCTGCGGTGTGCCACGCTGCTCGAGACACTCGACGGAGGCTCGCTCTCGTTTGGAGACCTTGCCGTTGCGACGGATGCGGGTTCGGGCGCGGTCTATGCGAAGGGCGATGTGCCCAAGCAAGCGCGCCCGCGGTTTGGCCTGGTGTTTCAGAACTACAATCTGTTCCCGCACTATACCGTGATGAAAAACATCATCGATGCGCCGATTCGTGTGCTTAAGCGTCCGCGCGAGCAGGCGGAAGCCCGCGCTCACGAGCTGATTGCGCAAATGGGGCTGACGGGCAACGAGAACAAGGTGCCGTGTGAGCTTTCGGGCGGTCAGCAGCAGCGCGTGAGTATTGCCCGCGCCCTGGCGCTCGATCCGGAAATCTTATTCTTTGACGAGCCGACCTCGGCACTCGATCCCGAGCTGACGGCCGAGGTGCTGCGTGTCATTAAAGACCTTGCCGCGCAGAATATGACGATGGTGATCGTGACCCACGCAATGCAGTTTGCGCGCGATGTTGCCGACCGCGTGGTCTTTATGGATGGCGGTCGTATTGTCGAGGAGGGTCCTGCCGAGCAGGTCATCGACCATCCGCGCGAGCAGCGCACCCGTGAGTTCTTGAGCCGTATCGAGGGGTAGGCTCAGCTATTTGCTCAACTGTTTATTGAGGTGAAACCGCCGCAGGTCTTATCATCTGCGGCGGCTTTTTGTTTGTATCGACGGGGTTCAATAATCGCCTCACAAGCTTGTCTCTTCCTCTCGCCGCCTGTATTCATACGTGTGCCGAAAGGTGTGCATGGACAGCCGCCCGTGAGGGTAGGGTGGTGGCATAGGACATTTGGAGGGTGAGTCGGCTCGGCTGCCGACCATGCTGCTCCCGGGATGGCACCGACCGCGAACTCTCCCCGTTGGCGTCGCGCATTGCGCGCGGCCCTGCAAGGAGGTCATCATGGGTGCTCCCAAGACCGGTAACGTAAGGAACGTGGTGCTCGTAGGCCAAGGCGGGGTGGGCAAGACTTCACTCGCCGAGGCCATGCTCCACCTTTCCGGTAAGACCGCCCGTCTGGGCGGCCACGACGGCACCAAGCCCACGCTCGACTATGACCCTGAAGAGGTCAAGCGTGCGTTTTCCATCTCGACGACCATCGCGCCGATCGACTGGAAGGGCGCGCGCATCAATGTGCTCGATGCCCCGTGCTACCCCGATTTTATCGGCGACGCCTTTGCTGCGATGAGCGTCTGCGAGACGGCTCTGTTTGTGGTCGACGCCGAGGCCGGCCCGCAGCCTACGACGGTTAAGCTCTGGTATGCCGCCGAGGACCTGCGCCTGGCGCGTGCGGTGTTCGTAAACCGCCTGTCGCGTTCCGAGGCCAGCTTTACGACCACGATGGACCTGCTGCAGGAGCGTTTTGGTACGCGTTTGGGCGCCGTGACCCTTCCCTGGGGCGAGGGCGAGGACTTTGACGGCATTATCGACCTGGTGCGCATGAAGGCGCGCCATTGCAACGGCACCGAAGCCGTAGAGTCGGAGATTCCCGAGGAGTATCGTGCCCAGGCTGAGGAAGCCCATGACCATCTGTGCGAGTTGGTGGCCGAGGCCGACGATGAGCTGATGATGAAGTACCTGGAAGGCGAGGAGACGCTGACGCAGGAGGAGCTTGAGGGCCTGTTGTCCAAGGCGATCGCCGAGCGCATCTTTGTGCCGGTCTTTGCGGGCGATTGCATTAAGGAGCAGGGCGTCAACTCGCTGATGGACGACATCGCCACGTACTTCCCGGCGCCGACTGACTACGGCGAGATGCCGCTCATCGACGGCGACTCGCTCAAGATCTCGAGTGACGATGACCGACCGGTGGCATTTGTGTTTAAGACGCTGGCCGACCCGCAGCAGGGCCGCATCAGCTTTATCAAGGTGCTGACGGGCACGCTTGAGCCGGGTCTTGAGCTGGTCAACGCCCGCACGCGCAAGGGCGACCGTCTGGCTCACCTGTATGTGATGTGCGGCCGCGACATGACCGAGGTCGGTCACGCCTATGCCGGCGACATTATCGTGGCGCCCAAGTTGGCGGCAGAGACGGGTGACACGCTCTCCATTACCGGTAAGGTCGAGGCTGCGGCGTTTAAGTTCCCCAACTCTCAGTATCGTATCGCCATCGAGGCCGAGAATCGCGGCGACGAAGAGAAGCTCTACACGTTTATTGAGAAGGCGTGCAAGGCTGATCCGACCATGAGCATCGACCGCGATGAGGAGACCGGGCAGACCATCATCTCGGCGGTGGGCGAGGCGCAGGTTTCGGTCCTGCTCAACCGTTTGGAGGATCGCACCAAGGTCGTGGCCAAAAGCGTGCCGATCCGCATTCCGTATCGCGAGACCATCCGCCGCACGGCAAGCGCCCAGGGTCGCCACAAGAAGCAGACCGGCGGCGCCGGTCAGTACGGCGACTGCTGGCTGCGCGTGGAGCCGCTCATTGGGCCCGACGGCACGAGCGACGGCTATGAGTTTGTGGACGAGGTCGTGGGTGGCCGCATCCCGCGCTCGCTCATCCCCGCTGTGGACAAGGGCGTCCAGGAGACCATGAAGGACGGCATCATCGCCGGCTACCCGCTCACGGGCATTCGCGTCGCGGTGTACGACGGCTCGTATCACAGCGTCGACTCCAACGAGATGGCGTTCCGCGCGGCGGCCCGCATCGGCCTGCGCAAGGCGTGCGCCGATGCCGATCCAGTGGTGCTGGAGCCCATCGAGGAAATCACAGTAACTATCCCCGAGAGCTACGCCGGCGCCGTGATGGGCGACATCTCGGCCTCGCGCGGTCGCGTGACGGGTATGGAGACCGATGAGCGCGGCGATACCGTGGTCATTGCCCAGGCGCCGCTGGCCGAGCTGACGGATTATTCGACGCGCCTGCGCTCTATCACGCGCGGCACGGGCGACTTTACCATGAAGCCCGCCGGCTACGAGCAGGTGCCTTATGACGTTCAGGCCAAGCTGGTCGAGCGCTATGAGGAGGGCCGCGCCAAGTAGCGTGGGGCTTTGCCTGCAACATACATGCTGATGCAAGGGCCGCTCTGGGCAATCCAGAGCGGCTCTTTTTGATCCCCAGTGGGGTTGCAAATCGGTTCTTGTCGTGGCTTGGGGCTAGTCTCCCGAGGCCTGATTGCGGCCGGTGGCGTAGTCGATCTGCACATGCGGCTGCAGGTTGTAGCAATATACGTGGAAACAGAGGGTCTTGCCGTGGTCCTCGACCGATTGCGCCTCAAGGCGCACGCCACGGCAGACAAGTTCCTCTTCGTTATACATGGGCGTGACGCGGTAGAGCACGTGGTTGCCCGTTTCGCGGATGTAGTTGAGAACCTGCTCTTCAAACGGTAGCATGCCTGTCTCGTTGAGATAGCGCGTGCCGGTGAGGAGATTCTTGCGGTTGGCGTTTTCGCCGCAGAGCGACCAGGCGATAAGGTGGCAGCGGTTGTAGAGGCTCTGGCCCGGAATAAAGTCGTAGCGCTGCTGGTGCCAACCGGCGGGGTGGATGCGCGAGATATCGCCGCGCTCGCCTTGACCGAGTGACTCGGGGCCCACGCAGGCGAGCGCTTTGCGAGTGCGGCCCAGGCTGTCGAGCTTGGAGAACTTCTTAAAGCAGCCCTCTTTGGTGGCTCGCTCGTATTCATCGAGTGTGAATGACGGCGTGCCCAGCGGGTGCGTGCTGTCGGCACGAAGGGCAACGTAGGGGTTGCCGGCGTAGTCGGGAATGCTGCTGAGATAAACACCGCGGGCGCGGTTGAGGTCGGGGTTTTCGACCTCGTCGATGGGGGTGGCGGCGCTGTCTGCGGAAGCGCCGTCGCCGGTGTCGGTCGCGGCGGAATCGGTGACGACGCCAGAGTCTTGGCTATTTTGAGAGTCCGAGGAGCTCGCTGTTCCCGATTCGAGCCGGGCAACCAGGTCTGCCTCGTCGTCGGTGCGGCTGGGGCTTTCGTTTTGCTTTTCGGCCAGAGCTGCTGCCTGCTCATCACTTTGCGGCGAGAGCAGTCTGGGCGCCCCGTCCAGTGACCCTGTGAACAACGCAAATCCCAGCACCACGGCGGTGCCGATGGAAAGTACTTGCTTGTAGGCGGACTTGCGCGACATTGAGGCTCCTGGATGGACGGTTGGGAATCTACCAGTCTAGCAGGAGCCGGCAGGGGCCGTTCTGCCGAACAAATACTTAAGATTTGAGACAAACGCTACTGATTCATTTGTCCCGCGGTCTAGATCGAGGTGGAGTCGAGCCAGTTGAGCTTGCACTCGAGAATGCGCTGCTCGCCGGGTTCGCTGCTTCCGTCAAGTAGGGCGAGCAGCATCTCGGCTGCTTCGCGACCTTCTTGGTCGACGGGCTCGATGATGGTGGAGACGGTCGGTGTGGTGAGATTAGTCCAGTCTTCGCAGTTGAGTCCCAAAAGGCCGATTTGCTGCGGAAGCAGATGGGCCATTGGCTGGAGGGCCTTGTAGACACGGGGAAGTGCCCACTGATTTTGCACGAAGATAAGGGTTCGCTTGGCGGGATTGAACTTGAATTTAAAGTATTCAGTGAGCTCGTTGATTGACGGCTTGTTGTGATCGATGGGAATCGCTTTGTAGAGCTGCCCGTTCGCTGCCAGCGCCTCGGCATACCCCTGAAAACGCTCCATGCGGGTGCGCATTTCGGTCATGTTGGCGGCAATGGAAAAGAAATCTTCGTAGCCGGCGTCGAGGAGTGCCTGTGTGGCGTTGTACACGCCGTCGTAAAGGTTGGTTTTGATCCAGCTGGTACCTGGGCTATAGATGGCCGCATCGAAAAAGACGACCGGCTTGCCGGCGCGTCTAATGCGGTCATGCACGGCTTTGAAGTTTGCCGTGGGCTGGATGATAAAGCCATCGACGCCCAGCGAGAGCATCTTGTCGACGTACATGAGCTCGGTCTCGGGGTTAAAGTTGCTCGTGCAAACGACCGTCTGGTAGCCCGCGGGGAGCATGACCTGCTCCATGCCATTGAGAACGAGCCCCGCCCATTTGTTGGTGTTATCCAAAATGATGATGGCAATGACGTGGGTTTGCTTGCCGGTGAGCGTCTGCGCTTGGGCGTTGGGAACGTATCCGAGTTCCTTAATGACGCGCGCGATTTTGTTCTGCGTCTTCTCGCTAAGCTTTTCTCGTTTGTCGTTGAGGTAATACGAGACGCTTGCCGTCGAGGTTCCCGCCTCTCGAGCGACGTCTGCGATCGTAACGCGCTGTTTTGCCACAGCGACTCCTTCCGACAGATGAGCATTTTCCAACATGATGACTTTGAGTCTTGGTGAAGGATACGCTTCGGTGAGCGGCTTTTTCCTTTCATATGAGTATGCAACAAATGCGGCATACGGGTGGGGTCGAAATTTGTGACCGGCATGCGCATCTGCCGTCTACCGAGAAAATCAAATACTTCTTGACTTTTGAAATCGAGGGCAAAATCGCAGGATTCATTTTTGGTTAAACGCATAACTAAATCGCATAACCAACGCTCTGGCCTGCGCGTTTACCGAAATAAGCTGGCATTAAGAAAAACGAGCACCTATATTGTTCTTGTCGAAAAGACAGCAAGTCCAAACGGCAGGGGATGCTCCGGAGGCCTCCGCAAACGGTGTCTTGCGCACGCAACTCTATGAAAAGAGGGAAGCAATGAAGATCGTAGGCGTTGCCGCCTGTACTGTGGGTATCGCCCACACGTATATGGCCCAGAAGGCGATTCAGGATGAATGCGCCGCCCGTGGCATCGAGTGCAAGGTCGAGGCTCAGGGTGGCCTGGGTATCGAGAATGAGCTCACGCAGGAAGACGTGGACTCCGCCGACCTGGTCCTGGAGTCCGTCGACGTGGGTGTCGAGAACGAGGACCGTTTTGAGCAGAAGATGGCCGAGGGCAAGTTCCTGAAGGTCGGCACCTCTGATGTAATCGCCGATCCGGTAAAGATCATCGACCAGGCCATTGAGATCATCAAGGCGACGGGTGGCGCCGTTGACGCGCCCAAGGCCGAGGCCAAGGCAGAGAAGAAGGCCGTCTCCGCTGCCCCGCAGGCCCCGACACCGGCGTCCAAGCAGTCTATCTTTGCCGATCCTGGCAAGACGCTGCTCAATGCATTCAATACCGGCGTTTCCTATTTTATCCCCATCGTCGTTATCGGCGGCGTGTTTCTTGCCTTCTCGCTGGCATCCGGTACCGCCGGCGCCAACGGCATGGAGGTTACGAACCCGCTGATGGTGAGCCTTAACACCATCGGCATGGCCGGCATCTCCATGATGATCCCGGTGCTTGCGGCATACATCTCCTACTCGATGGCCGGCAAGCCCGCGCTCGCCCCCGGTTTTGTCCTGGGCTACCTGGTCAATAACGCAGTCGTTACCCCTAACGGCAACAGCGTTTCGACCGGCTTCTTGGGCGCCATGATCATGGCGGTCATCTGCGGCTACTTTGTCCGCTGGATGAAGACCTGGAAGGTCAACAACACCATCCAGACCATCATGCCCATCCTGATCATCCCGATTCTGACCTCGCTTGTCCTGGGCATGGCCTATATCTACATCCTGGCCACGCCGCTTGGCTTTGTGATGGACTGGCTCACCGGCGTGCTCGGCAGCCTGCAGGGCGGTTCCGCAGTTGTCCTGGGTCTGGTCATTGGCGTTATGACCGCCTTCGATATGGGTGGCCCCATCAACAAGACCGCCTCGACCTTCACCATGGCCATCATGGCCTCCGGTATCTACGGTCCTAACGGTATGTTCCGCGTCGCCGTCGCCGTTCCCCCGATCGCCTGTGGCCTCGCTGCGCTCATCGCCAAGAACAAGTTCGATGACGCTGACCGCCAGATGGGCATCTCCGCGCTGTTCATGGGCTGCATCGGTATTACCGAGGGCGCTATCCCCTTCGCGGTCAAGGACCTCGGTCACACCCTGCCCGGCATTTGCATCGGCTCTGCCGTGGGTGCGGCACTTGCCGCCTTCCAGGGCATCGACTGCTACGTCCCGCACGGTGGCTTTATCGTCGCCCTTGCCACCAACAACGTCGTGCTGTTCTGCCTGGACATCGTGATTGGCGCCGTGGTCGCCGCTGCAATCCTGATTGCCATGAAGCCCACGCTCGATAAGCAGGCCAAGTAAACCTTTAAGGACTCCGGTTGTGCGGAGGGATGGATTTGACTCCGCACAACCGCCCCTACACAACAAAATCCATCCGTACTGATAGGGCCCACATCTGGGTCCCAGGGAACTTTTGTCAAAAATCCTCTGGAGAAGGAGAACAAAATGTCCAACCTCACCATCCGTCAGGCCGTTCAGGGCATGCTCAAGCTGCAGGATAGCGGCGATCACGCAACCATGGTCGGCATTGGCCCCATGAGCCCCAACCTGATTCAGGCCGTGTTCGAGCTTGCCAAGGACGAGGATTTCCCGCCCATGTTTATCGCCAGCCGCAACCAGGTCGATATGGACGAGATGGGCGCCGGCTACGTCAACGGTTGGGACCAGACGCGCTTTGCCGCCGACATCAAGAAGGTTGCCGACGAGGTGGGTTACACCGGTCCGTACTACCTGTGCCGCGATCACGGCGGTCCGTGGCAGCGCGACGAGGAGCGTAACGCCCACCTGCCCGAGGACGAGGCCATGGAGCTCGCCCGCAAGTCCTTCGTCGCCGACATGGAGGCGGGCTTTGACCTGCTGATGGTCGACCCCACCAAGGACCCCTATCAGATCGGCAAGGTTATTCCGCTCGACGTGGTGCTTCGCCGCACGATCGATCTTATCGACTACCTTGAGCAGTACCGTCGCGAGCATAACCTGCCCGAGGTCGCCTATGAGGTCGGTACCGAGGAGACCAATGGCGGCTTGACCTCTACCGATAAGTACGAGGAGTTCATTTCTCAGCTGCAGCCCGAGCTCGAGAAGCGCGGCTGCCCCATGCCCACCTTTATCGTCGGCCAGACCGGCACCCTTACCCGCTGGACGGAGCAGGTCGGTCACTACAACTTCAAGAACGCCCGCGAGCTTGCCGATATGGCCAAGCGCTATGGCGTGGGCCTGAAGGAGCACAACGCCGACTATCTGGACGACGCGACGCTGCTCGAGCACATCCCGGCACACGTGACCGCCTCCAACGTCGCTCCGCAGTATGGCACCGAGGAGACCCGCGCCTACCTCAAGCTCTGCGCCACCGAGCAGATCCTGGTCGACAACGGTCTGTGCGATGACCCCTCCGACCTGTATCACACGCTGCTGGTCAAGGCTATCAAGACCGAGCGCTGGCGCAAGTGGATGACTGGCGACGACGTCAACCTGCAGGTCGATGACATCCTTGCCGACGATGAGCTCAGCCTGAAGATCCTGGATGTCTCCGGCCACTATGCGTTCAACGATCCCGAGGTCAAGGAGCAGGTCGAGAAGCTCTATCGCAACCTCGCTGCCCAGGACATCGACGGCAAGCGCTTTGTGATCGAGCACATCAAGCGCCCGATCAAGCAGTACGTCGTCGGTCTTAACCTCAAGGGCGTCACGAGCCGCATCGAGAAGGCTCTCGAGGACTAAGTAGCTTTTCCTACACGACGCCGGGTCTGGGGCATGTCCCAGCCGCAGGCCCGGCACATAGGACAAAGGGACATCCCCTTTGTCCTATTTTTTGAGTTTTGGATTCCTTCGAAGGAGTTTGCACCATGAAGTTCTTTATCGATACTGCCAATCTGGACGAGATCGCCGAGGCCAAGAGCTGGGGCTGCCTGGCCGGTGTTACCACCAACCCGTCCCTGTACGCCAAGACCGGCGGCAAGCTTGCCGACTTTGAGCCGCATATGCTCAAGATTGCCGAGCTCTGCGAGGGCCTGCCCGTTTCCGCCGAGTCTACCGCTACCACTGCCGAGGGTATGATCGAGGAGGGCAAGCGCCTTGCCGCCCTCGCCCCCAACATCGTGGTCAAGCTTCCCGTGTGCGAGGCCGGCCTTGCCGCCTGCCGTGCACTGGCCGATGCTGGCGTGCGCGTCAACATGACGCTCGTCTTCTCGCCGACGCAGGCCCTTATGGCCGCCAATGCCGGTGCTCGCTACATCAGCCCGTTTGTCGGTCGTTTCGATGACATCGCCGAGGACGGTATCTCGCAGCTCGACAACGTCGTGACCTGCATTAAGAACTACGACTGGACGGGCAAGAACGTCGACGACACCGTCGAGATCATCACCGCCTCGGTTCGTACGCCCAACCACGTGACCCAGGCCGCGCTACTCGGTGCCGATATTGCGACCGTGCCCATGGCCGCTCTCAAGAAGTGCCTGCATCATCCGCTGACCGACCAGGGCCTCGCCTCTTTTGAGGCTGACTGGCAGAAGGTCGTCGCTCAGGCTTAACGAGTGGATTGCCCCGGCATCGCGTCATCCGGTGCCGGGGTTGTTCTCAAGAGAGGAATTCGTATGACCAACCAGGAGCTGGCGAAGGTCGCCAATGAGGTCAGGAAGGGTGTCGTGACTGCGGTTCACGCGGCCAAGTCGGGACACCCGGGTGGATCGCTCGGTGCTGCCGACATCATGACGTATCTGTACTTTGAGGAAATGAATATCGATCCTGCCGACCCTCACAAGGCCGATCGCGATCGCTTTGTGCTCTCCAAGGGTCACGCGGCGCCGGGCCTGTATTCGGTGTTGGCAAATCGCGGCTATTTTCCCGTCGAAGAGCTCGAGACGCTCCGTCATATTGGCAGCCGACTGCAGGGCCATCCCAACATGAACGACGCCCCTGGCATCGATATGTCCACCGGATCGCTCGGTCAGGGCATCTCTGCTGCAGTTGGAATGGCGCTTGCCGCTAAGCACTGGGGCGACGGCTACCGTGTCTACACGTTGCTGGGCGACGGTGAGTGCGAGGAAGGCCAGGTGTGGGAGGCGGCCATGTTCGCCGGCAACCATGCGCTCGACAATCTTGTTGCCGTTGTCGACCACAACGGCTTGCAGATTGACGGCACGATCGATGAAGTCAACTCGGCCATGCCGCTCGCTGACAAGTTCCGCGCCTTTAAGTGGCATGTGATCGAGCTCGCCGACGGTAACGACATGGCGCAGATTGCCGCCGCCTTTGCCGAGGCCCGCAAAGTGAGCGACTCGCCCGTGGCCATTATCGCCGAGACGGTGAAGGGCAAGGGCGTCTCCTTTATGGAAAACCAGGTGGGCTGGCACGGCAAGGCACCCAACGATGAACAGTTTGAGCAGGCCATGGCCGAGCTCGCAGCAGCAGGGGAGGAGCTCTAATGGCAGACGTCAAGAAAGTCGCCACGCGCGTTAGCTATGGCGAGGCACTTGTCGAGCTGGGCAATGAGCGCGATGACTTTGTGGTTCTCGATGCCGACCTGGCCGCCGCCACGCAGACCGGTAAGTTTAAGGCTGCGCACCCTGAGCGCTTCTACGACGCCGGCATTGCCGAGAGCAACCTGATGGGTCTTGCCGCCGGCATCGCGACCACGGGCCGCGTTGCTTTTGCGAGCACCTTTGCGATGTTTGCCGCCGGTCGCGCCTACGAGCAGGTCCGCAATTCCATCGGCTACCCGCACCTCAACGTCAAGATTGGCGCTACTCATGCCGGCATTTCGGTGGGCGAGGACGGCGCCACGCACCAGTGCTGCGAGGATATCGCACTCATGCGCACGATTCCGGGTATGACGGTGGTCGTTCCCGCCGACGACGTCGAGGCTCGTGCCTGTGTGCGCGCCGCCTATGAGTTTGAGGGCCCGGTTTACATGCGCTTCGGCCGCCTGGCAACACCGGTCATCAACGACTGCGAGGACTATGAGTTCAAGATTGGTCGCGGCGTGGTCGTGCGCGAGGGGTCCGATGTGACCATCATCGCTTGTGGCCTTATGGTCGCCGAGGCGCTTGAGGCTGCCGAGGCGCTCGCTGCCGATGGCATCGATGCCGAGGTCATCAACATGCATACGATCAAGCCGCTCGACGAACGCCTGGTTGTAGCCAGCGCCAAGAAGACCGGTCGCGTGGTCACTGCCGAGGAGCATTCGATTATCGGCGGTCTTGGCGAGGCCGTTGCCTCGGTGCTAGCGGAGCAGTATCCGGTGCCGATGCGTCGCGTCGGCGTGCGCGATGTGTATGGCGAGTCCGGCCCTGCGGTCGATTTGCTGCACAAGTACGGTTTGGACGCCGACGGCATCGAAGCTGCGGTCAGGTCTGTGTTGTAAGGAAGGTTTCCATGGGATTTGTATCTGCCAACCAAGTGACGATAGGGTATACCGCCGCCTCGCGCGAGGATGCCCTGCATTATTTGTCCGATCAGGCCGTCGAGCTCGGCTTTGCTGACGACGCATCTGCCGTAGAGACTGCCTTCATGGCTCGCGAGAACGAGGCCGAGACTGGCCTTGTCGCCGGTTTTGCCGTTCCACATGCCAAAAGCGATGCTATCCACACGCCGGGCGTTGCCGTGCTTAAGCTGGTCGAGCCCGTTGAATGGCCGAGCTTCGATGGTGTGCCCGTCGATGTTGCGCTCGCGCTGTACGTGCCTGCCGGCGAGGCAGGAACCACGCACCTGCGCTTGCTCTCCAAGGCTGCCGTGATGCTGATGGACGCCGGCTTCCGTGACAAGGTGCGCGCGAGCACCGATCCCGTTGAGATTGCGGAGCTCATCAATAGCGGACTCGAAGACTAGAACGGTCATCCCGTTCAATCAATTGATCCTTCTCCAAGGAAAAGGGCCGCGACGCCGTATGGGTGTCACGGCCCTATTTGCGTTTCCCCAGATAAAACCTGCCAAAATAAACCTGTCCCTTTTTGGCAGGTTAATCGGGGACTATTTCACCGCAACTTAGGGCACGGTTAGGAAGTGTGCACCTTAAAGAGTGGAGCCCATGATTAGAGAGGTCGCGCTCATCTCGCTAAATGTCTCTCTAAAGAGAAGGTTGGTTAGAGAGATGGCATTAGGCAATCTAGCAGCGAATTCGATACATCTCTCTTAATGTCTCTCTAAAACAAGGCGCTCATCTCTCTAAAGTTAGAGAGATGAGCGCCTTGTTTTAGAGAGACGGAATGCCAAAATTCGTCCGTCAGCTACCATCTGCCAAAAATGACGGATAAAGGGCTCATCGAAGTAATGGGTTCATCGACGAGCCGCAACCGCCGCTATCGGAAGAAGTAGATGCAGCCGAATTGCCCCTCTATCGTCTCTCGAAGTTTGATGGGTGCTAGGGGAGCGACTGCCTCGCGATATTTCCCCAGATAAAACCTGCCAAAATAAACCTGTTCCTTTTTGGCAGGTCAGTTAACGCAGTGCAGGTTGAGCATATGCGAGCGAGCGGGCTCCGGGTGCGGTAAGGTGACGTGAAACAAGCGGGCGCTGACCTTTTGGTCGCGCCCGTGAAGTTGAGCGTCAGATTGCCGTGCCCGGGGCCTGCGCAGCGCCGAGCGGTTACGCCGTTTGTAAAACGGCGTAACTTAAAGATTCATGTTGCCGTGAATGTAGGGGGTGACCTCGGGGGAGATATGGTCGCAGCCCAGTTCGCGCAGCGCGGACTTGATAACGGCGGGCAGCGGGGTCTTGCCCTTGTCGTCGACGGCGGCACCGCCGAGGGTGGCAATCTTGGCGACATCTGCGGGTGCGGCCTCGATATGCATGCAGCCGCCGACCAGGCGCGCGCGTACCTGTGCCAGATCAAGATCGTGCAGGTAATCCTCGCAGGCGCGAATCAGGGAGACCTTCTCGCGCGTAAGCTCCTCGCCCGTGGGGACGCGCGTGGCAAGACATGCTCCCGCCGGCAGGTTCCAAACGGGATAACCCCATGCGCGCAGCAGCTCGCGCTCTTCGTCCTTGGTAAAGCCGACCTCCATAAGGGGTGAGCGTACGCCGAGCTCTTCTGCCGCACGCATGCCGGGGCGGTAGTCACCGCGATCGCTTGCATTGCTGCCATCGATGACGGTGGGAAAGCCGAGCGACTTGGCGTGGTTGACGATGGCGGTAAAGCCAGCGTGCTTGCAGTGGTAGCAGCGATTGGCATCGTTGCAGGCTACTTGGGGGAGCTGCAACTGATCGACCGAAAGATTGAGCACGGGGAGCTTAAAATGCGCCCCTTCATTGGCTTGTCCATCAACGGACTGCTCAAACGAAGCCTGCTCGGGCGTGCCGATGAGCGGCGTGGTGAGATGGACGAGGAGGGTATTGGTAGGCATGATGCGGGCGCATACGGCGGCCAAAAAGCTGCTGTCAACGCCGCCGGAAAACCCGATAGCCACGCGCCCGTATGCCAAAAGCAGCTGTTCGAGCGCTGCGAGTTTGTCCTGAAGCTCCTCTGCAGGTGCGGTGGTGTCTGAAAGCATGAAACATTCCTTACCAATATGTACTCGGTCGAAAACTATAATCCTACCGAGCTGCTTGTCATAAGATTTCTACCTATGTAATGAAAGCGCAATATGGTATATACGTTATATACAAGTTGTCAAATGCGGTAGAGTTGCGGCAATGCGACAGCGAGAGTCGATGGGGGACCGATATGATCAAGGCTGTTATTTTTGACATGGACGGAACGCTGGTCGATACCGAGCGTCTGGGCATCAAGGCATGGAAAGCGCCCGCTGCTGAGCTGGGGCTCGCGATTGATGATGCGCTGATTCATCAGTTTATCGGTCGCACGCTGCCCGATGTCATGGACATCCTTGAGGCGCATTACGGCAGCAAAGAAACCGCTGAGGCGATCCATCATCGCCACAAGGAGATTCGCGACGAGATGGTCAAGACCGAACTGGAACTTAAGGCCGGTGCCGCCGAGTGCCTGGACGAGCTGCTGGCCGCGGGCTATCACGTGGGCCTTGCGACGTCATCGCGTTATGCCACGGCCGAGCACAACCTTAAGATGGTCGGTCTCTTTGACAGGTTTGAAACGGTAACGTGTGGCGAGGACGTCGTGCACGGAAAGCCCGACCCCGAGATGTATCTGCTCGCCTGCGAGCGCGCGGGCTTTGTCCCCGGGGAATGCGCCGTGGTCGAGGATTCGCGCAACGGCTGCGTCTCGGGCATCACGGCCGGCTGCCACGTCTTTGCCGTCCCCGATATCGTGCCGCTGCCGCAGGACGTGGCGGACGGCTGCGAGGCCGTACTCGATACGCTGTTCGATCTGACGGCGGCGGTCAAGGCCGTGCGCTAGACTCTGCACCTGAGCCATTTCAATAGCACTTTAAAGATGCGGCCAACCGCTTAGCTGGGTGTCCGCATCTATATCCAAGATCCCGATTGCGCCCGTGGGCGTTGTCTGCCGCTAGCGGTGACGACAGCGGCGCCCGCGCGGAAGCGCTGATACGGCCAGCCCCTCTTATCGGCCAAGACTGCAGTTTTGGCCGATAAGAGGGGCTTTGTGCTTTAAATAATCGAGGCAGCCGCCTTGGCAAGAGGTTGGCGGGGCTTTGGACGTTACGAGTTACTCCAAGAGCCAGTCGATTACGTTGCGCTTGCGAACTCCTTCGTAGTTTGCGTCAGCAAATAGCGTGTCGAGCGTAAGAAGCGTCTTGGGATAGTTGTCTCGGACTTTCTTAAAGGGGGCCAACTCGCGGTTGAGGGTGGTTTCGTCGAGCGTGGTGGCTGAAACCTGAAAATAGGCCGTATCGTCTGAGCCTAGGGCAACAAAATCGATTTCCCCATCATCGATATCGCCCACGTAGACGTCGTATCCGCGGCGTAGAAGCTCGAGATAGACGACATTTTCGAGAATATGACCGATGTCGCTGCTCTGAGTTTTGACGAGGGCGCCTCTAAGTCCAAGGTCAACGGCGTAGTATTTTCCGTTTGTTGTTAGAAGCTGTCGACCGCGTACGTTGTAGCGCGGCGCTGAATACAGTACGAGACTGTCTGTTAGCCCTTTGAGGTACTTGGCGACGGTCTTCTGATCGGTTTTGTTGCCGTTGGACGAGAGCGTGTCGGAGATTTTCTTAACCGAGGTTCGGCTTCCAATGTTATGGAGTAGGAACTTGGTGATATCGCGCAGGGTCGAGACGTCCGAGACCTTCAAGCGTTCGATAACGTCGCGTATGACTATGGTGTCGTAGAGACTCATAAGGTAATCACGCGCCTGGGGGCCCTGGATACCCGTTTCGGCGATAAAGGGAAAGGAGCCCCGGGTGATGTACTCGTCAAACAGCTGGGTAGGAGCCTTTCCGCCATTGGTTTTTGCCGAGCAAAACTCTTTAAAGGAGAGGGGCAGCATCTTGAGCTCTACGTAGCGACCGGATAGTAAGGTTGCCAGCTCGCTCGAGAGCAGATAGGCGTTGGAACCGGTTATGTAGAGATCGACATTATCCCTGATAAATAGGCTGTCGACGGCTTTTTCGAAGTGCTCGACATGCTGTATCTCGTCCAGAAAAACATAGTTCATCTTATCGGGGACGAGTCTGGCGGAAACGTAGTCGTAGAGTGCTCTATACGACGTAAGAGACTCGAACTCCAGATCTTCAAAGTTGAGGGATATAACTTGGGCATCTGTGGTTCCATGGTCGCGCAAATGACCACGGTAAATCTCGAATAGCTTCGATTTGCCTGACCTACGCACGCCCGAAAGGACCTTGATAACATGCGAGTCTTTCCACGAAATGAGCCAGTCGAGGTACTGCTTGCGGTCAATCAAATCCATAAAGCCTCTCCCTGGGTCTGAAAACATTGGAACAAAATCAATATTTATATGAAATTACAAAAAATATGGAACCGAATCCATTTCATCAAAATTACTCATAAAAATATGGATTGAATTCCATAAATATCCGTAGCTGCAGCCTTGGCTAATGGGCGTGGGGCCAGTAAAAAGCGCCGCAGCGGGGCTGTTTCCGCTGTGGCGCTTTTTTGCTACAGGTAGGCACCGAGGTTGATGGCGGTGGCTTCGGCGTGGCTGCTTGCCTGGGTGCTGGCGCGCTCGAGGAGGAACGGCCGCACGAGTTCTTGGCGGTTGATGTCCTCGGTGGCCGTGACCGCGGTGACGGGGCGCGCTGCAGAGCCGATGTGGATATGTTTGGTCTTTATCGGGACCTTGTTCTCGATTTGCTCCATCAGCAGTTGGACACCCTTGCGGCCAATTTCGTAGCCCGGGGGTGCCACCGTGGTGAGGGGGACCGACCCACTCCATGCAAGCGGGTTGCCGTCGCATCCGGCCACGCGAATCTGCTCGGGGACGGAGATGCCTTTGTCGACCAATGCCGAGATAACACCCGAGGCCAACACGTCGGTCAGGCCGACGACAAAATCGGGACGTTCGTCGGCAGGGCGCCCGGCAATCTGAGCGCCAATGCTGTAGCCGTCGGCAGCGGTATTCCATTCGCCGGCGTCGATGACTTCGATTTTGATATCGGGGTGCAGGGCGAGGGCCTTATGAATGCCAAGGACGCGCAGGGTGAGTTGCATAAATGCTGCTCGGCCGACGACGACAATATGGTGCGCGCCGCGGGCGATGGCAAGTTCGGCAATGATGCGACCCTGGGCCTCATTGTCGGCCGCTACGTAGTAGCCGGGCTCGGAGCAATGGATGTCCAGATGGACGATCGGCACGGGCATCTTGGTCATGGCGGGGTGCCAGTCGGGGGATGCCATGGGCTGAACCATGACGCCGGACATCTGGGTGCCCATAAAGTAGCGCAGGTAATGGTCCTCGAGAATATCGTCGTTATCGGCGTTGGCGATGAGCAAGTCGTAGCCGTGCTTGCGGGCCTCGTTGTGGGCGCCGCTGGCGATTTGGAGCGAAAAGCCGTGATCGAGACGGGGGAGCACCAGGCCAAAGGACTTGGTGGCGCCGCCCGCGAGCTGACGGGCGCTTTGGTTGGGCAGGTAGCCAAGGCGACTGATGGTCTCGTTGATGAGCTTGAGGGTCTCGGGGCGCAACTTTTCGGGATGGTTGAGCGCGTTGGAAACCGTGCCCAGCGAAACCCCGGCCTCGCGCGCGACGTCGCTGATTTTTACCTTTGCCATAGCGGCCCCTTTGATGCGTTTCAAGTACAAGCCAGATTGTAGCATCCCAAACCTACCAAAGAGGGATAGGTTTATTTTGGCAGGTTTTATCTGGGGAAACGCTGTTGCCAGCTCAAACCACCACGAAGGGGACAGGTGCTTTTGTGGTGGTTTGGACCGGCTGGACGTGTGTGCATCGGGTGGTATCTAAGTTGAGATACCACTTCTGGTATATCAGCTTGCGTTTGCGTGAGTACAATACTCGAACGTTATACGTCTCAGCGCCCCCTGTGCGTGGACGTCTTGCAGTCACGCGAACGAAGGGATTTATCCTATGTGCGGAATCGTCGGCTACACCGGCTCTGATATTGCAAAGAACATCCTGGTCACGGGCCTCAAGCGTATGGAGTATCGCGGCTATGACTCCTCGGGCGTCGCGCTCGAGGTGGGCGAGGGCGCCGCGGCGCACCTCGACGTCATCCGCCGCGTGGGCAAGGTCGCGGGCCTGGAGAGCGAGCTTTCCAACATCGACAGCGACGCTACCTGCGGTATCGGCCACACCCGTTGGGCCACCCACGGCAAGCCCTCCGTCGTTAACGCTCACCCCCACACCAGCTGCGACGGTCGTATCGCCATCGTCCACAACGGCATCATCGAGAACTTCGCCGAGCTGCGCGAAGAGCTGGAGGGTCGCGGCCACCACTTTAAGAGCGAGACCGATACCGAGGTCTTCGCGCATCTGATCGAAGAGGCTTATGCCGAGACGCACGACCTGATGGCCTCCGTGCGCGAGGCGTGCACCCACGTGGTCGGTGCCTATGGTCTGGCCGCCGTGTGCGCTGACGAGCCCGGCGTGATCGCCGTGGCCCGCAAGGATTCCCCGATCGTGGTCGGTGTGGGCGAAACCGGCTCCTATGTTGCTTCCGATGTCATCGCGCTCATCGACGCCACCCGCGATGTCGTGGTGCTCGAGGACGGTCAGTTTGCCAAGCTCACGCCCGCAGGCGTCGAGTACACCGACGAGGCCGGCAATGTTATCGAGCCCAAGGTCACCCACATCGACTGGGACCTGGACATGGCAGAAAAGGGCGGTTATCCCGACTTTATGCTCAAGGAAATCCACGAGCAGCCGCGCGTCGTGCGCGACACGCTGGTTGGTCGTATGACGCCGGCCGGCGAGCTCGACATTGACGAGCTGGGCCTTTCGCTCGAGGAACTCAACGATATCGACCGCGTCTACGTGATCGCTTGCGGCACCAGCTATCACGCTGGCCTCATTGCCAAGAATCTCATTGAGGGCTGGGCTCGCATCCCCACCGAGGTGGAGGCGGCCAGCGAGTTCCGCTATCGCAACCCCATCATCACGCCGACGACGCTCGTCGTGGCCGTGTCCCAGTCGGGCGAGACGGCCGACACTCTCGCCGCCATCCGCGATGCGCGCATCAAGGGTGCCAAGGTCTTCGGCATCACCAACGTGGTGGGCAGCCCCGTGGCGCGTGAGAGCGACGGCGTCATCTACACCAAGGCCAACAAGGAGATCGCGGTCGCCTCGACCAAGAGCTTCATCGGCCAGGTTGTGAGCCTGACGCTGCTGGCCCTGCTGCTGGCGCAGGTCAAGTACCGCTTGACCACCAAGCAGGCGCGCATGCTGTTCCGCGAGCTTTCCGATACGGCCGAGCAGATCCAGTGGATTTTGGATACCCAAACCGAGGCCGTTCATGAGGCCGCCCTGCTGTGCAAGGACGCGCAGTCCGCACTGTTTGTGGGTCGCGGCATGGGTGCCGCTATTTCCTACGAGGGCGCGCTCAAGCTCAAAGAGGTCAGCTACCTGCACGCCGAGGCATATGCCGCCGGTGAGATGAAGCACGGCCCCATTGCCCTGATCGACCTGGGCTTCCCTGTCATCGCTGTGGCCACCAAGAGTGCCACCTACGACAAGACCGTGTCGAACCTTATGGAGTGCAAGGCGCGCGGTGCCAAGGTCATCGTCGTTGCCACCGAGGGCGACGAGGAGATCAACAAGATTGCCGACTGCATCATCCGCGTGCCGGCAGTCCGCGACGTGTTCAGCCCCATCACGGCGAGTGTCCCGCTGCAGCTGCTCGCCCGCGAGGTCGCCATCCTGCGCGGCTGCGACGTCGACCAGCCCCGCAACCTGGCGAAAAGCGTCACGGTCGAGTAGTTGGTTCCGCCGTTCTAGCGACTAAGGCCCGGCTCCGCATCAAGACGGAGCCGGGCCTTGTTGCATTTGCCCAGATAAAACCTGCCAAAATAAACCTGTCCCTTTTTGGCAGGTTAGCGGAGCTTGCTGGTCTCGAAGTACTCGGGGAACTGGTCCAGAACCTCGGTCTGGTTGCGGAACATCATGTGCAGGTGCTTGCTGACCAAAAAGCTCGCTTCGATGGGGTCGCGACCGGCGATAGCGCGGCGAATCTGCTTGTGCTCGTTCACGATGTCCTGATTGTCGAGAACCTGCGTGGCGGCGCGCAGCCAGCGGAAGCGCTCCAGGTCGGCATTGGTCTCTTCGAGCCACGACCACACGGTGCTGCGACATGCGATGCTAAAAATCATGTGATGCATGAGGTTGTCGCTCAAAAAGAAGCCGATGCGATCCTCTTCGGCCATGGCCTTTTCCTGCAGCGCGATGGCGCGGTCGAGCTGCTCGATGCCGGCCGACGTGGCGCGCGCACAGCACTCCACAATCACCTGCTTTTCCAGATGCTCGCGGATGTAACAGGCACTCTCGGCAAGGGTGAGGTTGATGGGTGAGACGTAGGTGCCGCTCTGGGGCACGGTGCGCACCAGGCCTTCCTGCGCCAAGCGAACCAAAGCCTCGCGCACGGGCGTGCGACCCATATCTAGGTCGTCGCAAAGCTGCTTGACGCCCAGCTTTTCGCCCGGCTTGTAGTCCAGGTAGACGATTTTGCGTCGAATGGTGTGGTAGGACTGGTCCTGTAGGCTCGTTTCCTGCTCGCCGACGTGCATCGATTCTTCCATAGCGCCTCGCAACTGTTCTATCAAACTCATATGTCAGTTGTTAATTATGCCGCGAATCAGCTCTCCGCGGTGGGTAATTCGGCTGTTGCCTGAGAACTATTGCGGCATCTTAGTCTGTGTTTGCGCAAGGCTGCGCTCAATGTTGCCGTATCATAAGCCGTCGCAAACGTGAAATAGAAAGAAGGAATCCCATATGCAACTGGCAAACATCGTACGCGAGCGCTGGAAAGGCGTCTTGTTCTGCCTGATCATCGCCATTCCCGCGACGTTGCTCGGCAAACAGATTGAGGTGGTCGGCGGTCCGGTATTTGCCATCCTCTTTGGCATGGTCCTGGCGCTCGTCTTTCCCAAGAATCGTCGCGAACAGCTCGCCGCCGGCGTTACCTATACGTCCAAAAAAGTCTTGCAGTACGCGGTTATCCTGCTTGGCTTTGGCATGAACCTCTCCCAGATTCTGTCCAAGGGCGCCCAGTCGTTGCCGATTATCGTGGCGACAATCTCGACATCGCTTGTCATTGCCTTTGTGCTCTGCCGCGTCATGAACGTGCCGGGCAAGATCGCGACGCTTGTGGGTGTGGGTTCGTCGATTTGCGGCGGTTCTGCCATCGCCGCGACCGCACCCGTCATCGATGCCGACGATCGCGAGATTGCCCAGGCTATTTCGGTCATCTTCCTGTTTAACGTTATCGCGGCGCTCGTGTTTCCGACGCTCGGCGGCATGCTCGGGCTGACCAACGAGGGCTTTGGCCTGTTTGCCGGTACCGCCATCAACGACACCTCGTCCGTAACGGCTGCGGCGAGCGCTTGGGACAGCATGCATCCCGGCGCCAATGTGCTCGAGAGCGCCACGGTGGTCAAGCTCACCAGGACGCTGGCCATTATTCCCATCACGTTGGTCCTCGCATGCTGGCAGATGCATCTGGCACGCAAGGCCGGTGGCGACGCTAAGAGCACGTTCTCGCTTAAACGCGCGTTTCCCATGTTTGTGCTGTTCTTTGTGCTGGCGAGCGTGATCACCACGGTGCTTCAGCTTCCCGCGTCCATCACGGCGCCCATCAAGGAGCTGTCGAAGTTCTTTATTGTGATGGCCATGGCGGCTATTGGTTTTAATACCGATATCGTCGAGCTGGTCAAAAAGGGCGGCAAGCCCATCGCGTTGGGCTTTTGCTGCTGGATTGGCATTGCGTGCATGAGTTTGGGAATGCAGCACGTGCTGGGAATCTGGTAGAGAAGTAGCTTATTCGCGTGCTGGCTGCCGGTGAGCGCAAGCCTTCGGTGGAGCGATAGGAGCTCTTGCGGGTATGGCTTGTCCGCAGGTTTATAAGTCCCGAAGAGCTCTTATCGCCCCGCCAGGATGGCGATGCGGGGCAACACCTATACTCGCAGGACGGCGCTTTCTGCCCTATAGTGTTTGGTGAGCAATATCGTTCAATTTTGAAACACTCGGTCGTGCGACCGTCGGCGGTTGCACGTCGCCGCGGACAGGGGCAAATCATGGATAGCAATGCTAAGCTGAACATCTTGACCGATGCCCTAGCTGCTGCCGGGGCCTCGGCATTGGCAATCGATGCGCGTGGGGACGTCGCGATCTCGACCATGAATGACGCGGCGCTTGAGCGGGATGTGGCGGCTTTTGTCGCTGAGCGTCTCGACCGTATAGGAGACGGCGCGCGTCTGGTTATGGGGCGTGAGGGTACGCGCCTGAGCCTGACCGTTCGCCCCACCGACAAAGAGGGCGGGAGGCTTTGGGTCGTTGTGGTCCGCGAGGTGCGCGGTGCCGCGGCGCATGCGGGCATCGAGTGGCTCAACGCCGACGAAGTTGAGGTCCGCTATGAATCGAGCGCGTACGGCATCGTTGAGGGGGCGGCCTCGGTGGCTGTACCGGTTACCGAGAGCTATGCGCGCGGCGTGCCCCTTATGCTCGAGGGCGAGCTGGGAGCGGGTCAGGTCGAGATTGCCAAGCGCCTCTATCTGGATGGCCCTTTTGTCGATCAGCCCTTTGTTTCCGTCGCGCTCGATGAACTCACCGATCGCGGTTGGCGCCATGTGCTCAAAAGCTCCGAATCGCCGCTGTTCCAAACGGGGCTGACCCTTTGCATTGAGGGCTGGAATGCGGTTGGCCCCCAGCGCCTCCGCGAGCTGGTCTCCACGATGACCGACACCGCGTTGGCGACGCGCTGCCATGTGGTGCTGACGGCGAATGACATGCCGGGCGGCGGCGAAAGTGATCAAGCCGCCTTTGTGACCGAGCGCTTCGCCTGTGCGGTGAGCGTCGCGCCGGCAATCGCCGAGCAGGGAGCCGCGTCGACGAAGGTCGCGCGCTATTTGGAATATCTCGCTGATGCATTTGGGACGGCAGCGCCCACGCTGTCTGCCGCGGCGACGAAGACGCTCGATGCTTACCGCTGGCCGCGCAACTATCTGCAGCTCCGCGAGGTCTCGGAACGACTGTATATATTGGTGGGGGCGGGCACGGTGGACCGCGCTGTGGCGGAGGAAGTGCTCGCCCAAGAGGACGTGATTAAGACCGCAACCTTTGGCGCCCCGACGCTCGAAAGTGACCTGTATATCCTGCGACCGCTGGCCGATACCGAGCGAGATATCGCGCATCTGGTTGTAGACCATCTCCACGGCAACCGAACCCGTGCGGCGGAGGTGCTGGGCATAAGCCGTACAACTCTGTGGCGCTTGCTGAAGGACGATGACCGTTGAGCGAGGCGCCCGTGACCGCGCGCGACGCGTGTGCTACAGTCCAAAGCGTTATTGTTTCGATTTGGTTACGGCGTGCGAGGGCATATGGCTGAGACTTCAAAACCGAGCCGCAGAAGGCGGAGTGCCGCGCCGGTCAACCGACGCACGACATCGGTGACGTGGGGCAAACACGCCTCGGGGTTTGATGGCTCGTTCAAGCGCACTAAATACGGCTATCCTTCGGCAAGCGCCCGCTTGGCAATGCAGGCAGAGTCCTCGCTGTGGGGCCGCAAACGCGTGGTGGGCTCAAAGCTCAAGCACGACGGAACGCTCGGCTACATCAGCCGCGGGGCGGCTCGCCGCAGCGGGCTCAATCCCGCCGGCTGGCATCGCTACGTGCCGATCGTGGCCGCCGTTGCAGTGATCGTCATCGCACTCGCTGCGCTTGGCTATGCCGGCGGTGGCGCCAACTTGGACGCAGTGTTTAAATCGCCCGAGCTCGCGCATGCAGGTACAGAAGTTGTCGAGGGCGCTCAGACCCAGACGGGCGTCGCGCCCCAGCGTGGTATCGTTGCGGCGGCCTCCACCATCGCCGATGCGCAAAAGGACGAAGACAAGCAAGGCGACGACGCCGAAACGGCCCAGGCAAATGAAACGGCAACAACTCCATCGGCGGGATAAGTTGCGAGTGGGGCAGCAAATTTGGGACGGGGCCTTTCAGCGGGTCCGCCGTTCGGTAGAACGGCGGAACTAATTACTTTACGTACACCACGTTGTCGCGGCGCGGCTTTGCCTCGGGTAGCGTGTCCTCGGCGTAGCCAAGAATGCAGTTACCGACACCGCGCAGGCTGCCGTCGGCGGGCAGGCCCCAGCTGGCCAGCAGCTCCAGGCCCTCGGGCGAGTCAAAGACCTCATGCGCGCGGTGAATCCAGCACGAATCGACACCCAGTGCATAGGCGGCGTTGAGCAGGTTGCCCATGGCGAGCGAGCCGTCTTCCAGATGTGTGGGCACGCTGCGGTCAACCAGCACCACCACAACGGTCTTGGCGCCATAGAAGGGGTCGCTGTTGCTGCCCATGACCTGGGCGTTGAGCTGTGAGAGACGCTCGACGGTCGCGGGGTCGGTGACGGCGACAAACGTCACCGGTTGGCGGCCCATGCCGCTCGGTGCATATTGGCCGGCTTCGATAATACGCGCAAGCTTTTCGGCCTCGACGGGACGATCGCTGTAGTTGCGGCAGCTGCGGCGGTGAATGAGCGCTTCGATGGTCTCCATGGTGTCTCCTTGCGGTGGCGTTGCAGATGCCCCGTTCATACCCGTCGGGCTCAAACGATAGACGGTCAATTGCCCGGCCAAAAGGATAGATTCCAATTGGGAAAGTAGGTTTGCATAAAAGTACCTTCAGAATGTGACAAACAAATGGGATGGTTAAACGTTTTATCCCGTCTACCCTGCGGTTTTTTACCACTTGCCTAAATGACGAACGCATAACCTCTGATAAAGGTTTTACTAAAGGAGGACCAACGTTTATCAATGCGCCGTGGTGGCGCCGGGCCAGGAGGTAACATCATGTTCCAGGCTGGAGATGTCGTCGAGACCGACTTCGAAGGATTTCTGAAGCTGCTGCGTTCCAAGACGCGCGCTTTCGTGTCGATCAACGATCACGAGTACTACATCACGCACACCGATGGCTATTGGCGTGTTCAGGATTGCGAGGCCCTCAACGACAAGGGCCACTTTACTGACTGCTCCGAGCTGGTCAACACGGTCTGCGAGGTCGTCGAGCTGCCGTGGATTGCCGGCAAGAGCCTGCATGACAGCTTCTCGGGCGCTACGGTCTATGAGGCCGTCGCCGCTTAACAGGCAATAAAACTCGATTTTCACGTGACCGCTGGCGCCGCCCCCGCGCCGGCGGTCTTTTTCTGCCGATAGGCCATAAAAGTGCACGCATTTGCGGAGAGCCTGTTGACGATAGTCAAAACTCGGACTAATCTAGAGACACAAAATTGGTCAAAACTCGGACAATCGAATGGTGGGATAGATGAATAGTGCGGTTACACTGGTCGACTTCGACCGGTTGCTCAATGGACTCGACCATATCTATTCGGAGTTCTCGCGCGCCTGCGGCCTTTCGGACTGCGCTTACTGGATGCTCGTTGATACCAGCACGGCGGGCGGCAGTATTGCCGTAAGCCGTCTGACAAGCGAATGGTTCTACAGCAAGCAGACCATCAACTCGGCAATTAAAACCTTGACGGCGCGGGGCTTCGCAACGTTGGAGTTTGCCGAAGGCAGTCGTAAGAACAAGGTTGTGAGCCTGACCGAAGGGGGCAGGCGATTTGCCGAGCGTTATGCGCTGCCGGCACTCAAGGCCGAGCAGCGAGCCTTTGGCGCGCTTGAGCCGTGTGAGCAGCGCGAGATTATGCGCTTGATCGGCAAATTCTCTCAGGTGCTCGGCGAGGAGTGCGAGACATTTAAGCGGCATATCGCTGCCGAGAGCCAAGCCGAGAATCAAGGTGAGGGGGAGTCGTGCGAGTGCTAATGAGGTTTTTGAAGCCCTATCGAGGGCTTGTCGCAGTGACGCTGCTGGTGCTGCTGGTGGATAACGTCGGTACGTTGCTGGTTCCCACGATGCTGGCGAACATGGTCAACACCGGTATTACCACGGGCGATGTCGACTACATTTTACGCAACGGCCTATACATGTTTATCGCGACCAGCATGGCTAGCGGCGGCACGGTGCTGGGCTGCTATCTTTCGGCGCGCCTGGCCGCCAACGTGGCTTGCGATATCCGCAATGCCGTGTACGACAAATCGCTCGAGCTCGCGGCCAGCGATTTTGAGCGCTTTGGCACCGGATCGATGATCACGCGCTCGCTCAACGACATCAACGTGATTCAGCAGGCGATTCTGCAGACGATTCAGCTGGTGCTGCCCGTGCCGTTTTTGGCTGTGGCGGGCATCATCTTCGCCTGGTTTATCGATCCCGCCATGGGCACGCTTCTGGGCGTAGTCGTTGCTATTGTGCTGGTGGCGGCGGTCTTTACGGTTGCCAACGCGGCGCCGATTTTTATGCGCCTACAGGGCTTTATCGACCGCATGAACGTGGTGCTGCGCGAGAATATTGTGGGCGCGCGCGTCATCCGTGCGTTTAACAAGGAGCGCCACGAGGAACGGCGTCTGGACGAGGTGTTTAGCGACTACGCCGCCAACGCCATCAAAGTCAACCACCTGTTTGTGGGCCTCGACAGTTCAAGCTTCTTTTTGATGAACATCGCCGAGGTGGCGGTGTTGTGGGTGGGCGGCAACCGCGTAGGCGCCCACGCCATGCAGATTGCGAGTATCTCGGCGGTGCTGGAGTATGCAATTCTGATCCTGTTCTTTGTGATGATGGCCCAGATGGTGGTGCTGACGCTTCCGCGTGCTGCCGCGTGCCTGAACCGTGCGCAGCAGGTGTTGGAGATTGAGCCGAGCATCGTCGATGGCGAGCGCACGCTGGATGACGGGGCGCGCGAGCCCCAAGACGAAGCCGATGCGGTGGCCGTGTTCGACCACATGTCGTTTCGCTTTGACGATGCCGACGAGGACACCCTGTGCGACCTGAGCTTTGCCTGCCGTCGCGGTCAGACGACTGCAATCGTTGGCTCGACAGGCTCGGGCAAATCGACGGTGGCAAAGCTTCTGCTGCGCTTCCACGATGCCACCAAGGGCTCCATTCGCCTGAATGGTGTGGACCTGCGCGAGCTTTCGCAAGGTGAGATTCGCGGGCACATCGCCTATGTGCCGCAGAAGGCGTGGCTGTTCTCGGGCACCGTGGCAAGCAATCTGCGCTTTGGCAACGAGGACGCGACCGAGGCGGACATGCTTCATGCGCTGCGGGTTGCCCAGAGCACCTTTGTGCTCGATCAGCCGCAGGGGCTCGATACCCCGGTTGCCCAAGGCGGTACGAACTTCTCGGGTGGTCAGCGCCAGCGCCTAGCCATTGCTCGCGCGCTCATGAAGCATGCCGATCTATATATCTTCGACGACAGTTTCTCGGCCCTGGACTTTAAGACCGATGCCGCCCTGCGTCATGCGTTGCAAGATGAGACGCGTGACGCTGCGGTGCTCATCATCGCGCAGCGCATCTCTACGATCTTGCACGCCGACCAGATTGTCGTGCTCAAGGACGGCGAGATTGTGGGCTTGGGCACGCATAGCGAGCTTATGGAAACCTGCGAGGTGTACCGCGCCATCGCGGAATCGCAAATGAAGGGAGGTGAGTAGCATGACCGAGGAGCTCAAGAAGCAGGGCGGCCTTGTCGATGCCGCCGCTGCGGACGCTGCCGATAAAACGGTCGACCAGGCTGCCGCGTCGACCGAGCTGGATGACGCCGCCAAGGCTGCAGCCGAGCGCGAGGCTCGCCGCCAAGCGCTCTACGAGGAAAATGAGCGCGCCGAGGACGAGCGCGCCTGCGCTGAGGCGGAGCGCATGCGCGATGTGGACGACGAGGACGAGGACGAGAAACCCCGCGACACCTGGGCGACGGTGCGCCGCCTGTGGAGCGAGGCTGCCGGCGACCATTGGCGCTTCTATATCGTGTTCGCGAGCATTGTGTTCTATGCCATCTTTAACACCGCTGCGCCGGCATATAGCGCCCGTGTGATCGATGAGCTGTGGGGCCACATTCAGGTGGCGTTTGCCAACAACGCCACCTTCAACATCACCTGGGAGAACTGCGGCAGGACCATCTTCATCTACTTTATGATTTGGACGGCCGCCGCCTCGTTCTACGCGCTCCAGAGCTTTTTGATGTCGAGCGTTGCCGAACGCCTCAACCTGTGCCTACGCAACCGCATCGCACAAAAGCTCAACCGTCTGCCGCTTGCCTTTTTTGACGCGCATCGTCCCGGTGAGGTCGTCAGCCGTGCGACCAACGACTTGGACAAGATGTCCGAGAGCATGCAGCGCGGCTTGCTGCAGCTGCTGGTGTCGATTGGCACCGTGGTGGGCGCCGTGAGCGTGATGTTCGTGTTTAGCGTGCCACTTACGCTGGTCTTTTTGTTCTTTACGGCGTTGTCGCTGCTGGTGACCAAGGTGGTCTCGCGCCGCACGCATGACGTAACCGGTGAGCGCCAAGAGTGGGTGTCCAAGATTACGAGCGCGGTCGAGGAAGGCTACTCGGGCCGTCTGGTGATTCGCGCGTTTAACCGCGAGCGCCAGAGCTCTGCCGAGGTGCACGAGGCCTCGGGCGAGCTGGCACGTGTGAGTGCCAAGGCCGACTTCATGATTAACGCCGTCGGCCCCGCGGTGCGCTTTATCGGCCGCTTGGCACAGATCGTGATTGCGATTGTGGGCTGCAGCATGCTGGTTGCCGGCCACATGACTGTCGGCGTGTTCCAGGCGTTCTTCCAGTTTATCTACGAGGCATCTGAGCCCATGACGCAGCTGTCGTTTACCTTCAACTCGCTGCAGAGCGCGCTGGCGAGTGCGGAGCGCGTGTTCGACCTGCTCGATGAGCCCGAGATGGAGGTGGATCCGCAGCCGGGCGAGGCTGCCAGGCTACCGGGTCGCGTGGAGGGCCGCGTCGCCTTTGAGCACGTGCGCTTTGGTTATTCGCCCGACAAGCCGCTTATGCACGACGTGTCGTTTACCGCCGAGCCGGGCCAGAAGATTGCCGTGGTGGGAACCACGGGCGCGGGCAAGACGACGCTCATCAACCTGCTCATGCGCTTCTACGAGATTGACGGCGGGCGTATTACGCTCGACGGCGTGGATACGAGCCGCATGGACCGCGGCGAGCTACGGCAGCAGTTTGGCATGGTGCTGCAGGACGCCTGGCTGTTCGATGGCACGATTGCCGAAAACATCGCCTACGGCTGTCCCGAGGCGACGCGTGAGGAGATCGTGGCGGCTGCGCGCGCCGCGCAGGTCGACTTCTTTGTGCGCACCATGCCGCAGGGCTATGACACGCGCGTGGCCAACGATGCCGAAAGCATCAGCCAGGGCCAGCGTCAGCTGCTGACCATCGCACGCGTGCTGCTCAATAACCCGGCGATTCTCATCCTGGACGAGGCGACCTCAAGCGTGGATACGCGTACCGAGCTTGCCATCGGTCGTGCCATGGACGCGCTCATGCGCGGGCGCACGAGCTTTGTGATCGCGCACCGCCTGTCGACGATCGTGGACGCCGACCTGATCTTGGTCATGGATCACGGCAACATTATCGAGCAGGGCACGCATAAGGAGCTGCTGGCTGCCGAGGGTGCCTACGCCGACCTCTATCTGAGCCAGTTCGCATAATGTGACAAAGGGACAGTCTCTTTGCCACATCACAAATAAGGCGCGCCGGGGATGAATTCCCTGGCGCGCCTTTGCGTTGATGCCGATGTCGTTTTGTGCCGCTTGCGTTCCTAGCGTTCGTCCACGAGCTTGGCGACGAGGGCCTTGAGCTCGGCCACCTCTTGCTCGAGCTCTGCGACGCGGCGAGCGTTCTCGGTGATGCCCTGACGGTTGAGGGCGGACTGCTCGGCCGCGTCATCGGGCATGTATTCACGGTGCTGCTTGGCGTCAAACGTCTCCTCAAACACGCGGCAGCCGTTGCGCTTGATGATGCGCCCCGGCACGCCCACGACGGTGCAGTTGTCGGGTACGTCCTTGACTACCACGGAATTGCCGCCGATTTTGACGTTGTTGCCGATGCGGATGTTGCCGAGCACCTTGGCGCCCGTGCCCACGGTGACGTTGTCGCCCAGGGTGGGGTGGCGCTTGCCGGTCTCGTTGCCGGTACCGCCGAGCGTGACGCCCTGGTAGAGCACGCAGTTGTCGCCCACGATGGTGGTTTCGCCGATGACGACGCCCATGGCGTGGTCGATAAAGAAGTGCTTGCCAATCTGCGCGGCAGGGTGAATCTCGACGCCGGTGATGTGGCGGGTGATTTGAGATAGTACACGGGCGAGCGAGCGATGACCGTGCTCCCAGAGCCAGTGTTCGGGCACGTGGTTCCACTTGGCGTGCAGGCCAGGATAGGAAAGGAAGATGACCAGACCGTTTTGCGCGGCGGGGTCCTGCGCCTGGACGGTCTTGATGTCCTCGCGAATGGTATTGATAAAGCTCACCGGCCGCCCTCCCTTAGCGCCATGGCAATGCGATTCAATAAAGTATAGCGATTCGCTAGGGATTAGGAAGAACAATCTTGGCGGCATTGCGCAACAGGTGTCAGTTATGCAAACTTGCTGGTAATGGAGTCATCCTTTTGTGGGGTTGCGCACGAGGGGGCGCTGCAACCGTATACTGGTCAACTTGGACGTATCCGCGCCCACAACTGAGAGGTTTTACTTCATGGGTTTCATCAATTTTATCGCCGAGCTGCTCAAAGACCCGCGCACCGCGATTGCCAGCTGGATCGCCGCCGGCCCGCTTATGGCCTACGGCTGCGTGTTCCTGATTATCTTTATCGAGACGGGCGTGGTGTTCTTTCCGTTCCTTCCCGGCGATTCGCTGCTGTTTGCCTCGGGCTTCTTTGCCCACAACGGCGGCTTTAACATCGTGGCGCTTCTGGCCACCGCATGGGCCGCAGCCATCCTGGGCGATCAGTGCAACTTTATGATCGGCCACTTCTTTGGCCGCAAGATCATCGCCTCGGGCAAGGTAAAGGCCATGACGCCCGAGCGCATCAAAAAGTCCGAGGACTTCTTGGACAAGTGGGGTCACCTGGCCATCTTCCTGGGCCGCTTCTTCCCGTTTATCCGCACCTTTGTGCCCTTTATCGCCGGCATGGGCGGCATGCACTGGCGCAACTTTGTCGTCTTTAACGTGCTGGGCGGCATTACCTGGTCGACGGTCTTTACGCTGCTGGGCTACTTCTTTGGCGGCATTCCCTTTGTGCAGGAGCACTTTGAGCTGCTGATTATCGGCATCGTCGCCGTGTCGATCATCCCGACTGTGGTCGGCTTGGTTAAGGCTAAGCTGGGCAAATAGAACGCCTAGCTCGAGCCGGCGCACAAATCGCGTCGTTGAGGCCCGTCACCGTTTGCGGTGGCGGGCCTCTTTAGTTTCAGCCAAATGAAAATACTTTAGTTAGTTAAAGAAAAGCGTTTTATCAGACGCGTGCGGGGAGTACAATCTCGTGCATGCGAATCGACGTGCCATCGGCTTTGATGCTGTTCGCGTGTCCCGTCCGGCTCTACGCTCCGGGCGTGCGACGTTGCGACGCGGTCGGCCTCGGTCCTTGCGTGCGAGTTCGCGAGTATGCAACTGTGTATGTAAGGAGCGACATATGACTGTCGAGAAGAAGGATATCGATTGGGGTAGCCTCGGCTTTGGCTACATGAAGACCGATTACAGCTACGAGGCCCATTGGAAGGACGGCGAGTGGGACGAGGGCGGCCTGACTACCGACCACACCCTGCACGTCTCCGAGTGCGGTGGCATCTTCCATTACTGTCAGGAGGTCTTTGAGGGCCTGAAAGCCTACACCGCCGAGGACGGCAGCATCGTCTGCTTCCGTCCCGATATGAACGCCGAGCGTATGTATAACTCTGCCCAGCGCCTCGAGATGCCCCCGTTCCCCAAGGACAAGTTCGTTGAGGCCGTTAAGCAGGTCGTTTCTGCCAACGCTGCCTGGGTTCCGCCCTTCGGCTCCGGCGCGACCCTGTACGTGCGTCCGTTTATGATCGGCTCCGGTGACGTGATTGGCGTGGCTCCCGCTCCTGAGTACACGTTCCGCATTCTCGTGACCCCGGTCGGTCCGTACTTTAAGGGTGGCCTCAAGCCCGTCAAGCTGCGCGTTTCCGAGTACGACCGCGCTGCACCGCACGGCACCGGCAACATCAAGGCCGGCCTGAACTACGCCATGTCCCTCAAGCCCACGATGGAGGCTCACCGCGAGGGTTATGCCGAGAATCTGTATCTCGACTCCGAGTCCCGCACCTATGTCGAGGAGACCGGTGGCGCCAACGTCCTGTTCGTGAAGGAGGACGGCACGCTCGTCGTTCCGCAGTCGCACACCGACTCCATCCTGCCCTCCATCACCCGCCGCTCGCTCGTTCAGGTCGCTGAGGACCTGGGTATGACCGTTGACCAGCGCCCCGTCGAGTGGGCCGAGGTCAAGGCCGGCACCTTTGTGGAGTGCGGCCTGTGCGGCACCGCTGCCGTCATCTCCCCGGTTGGCGAGATCGACAACAAGGTTTACGGCGCCGACGAGACCGTGACCTTCCCGGCTGGCT
>CATZKS010000005.1 GCA_958421035.1 uncultured Collinsella sp.
GGGCTTGAGAATGCCGGCGATATAGCTCGTCAAAAGCGTCGTGGTCATGAGCATGGTCACGGTAATGGCGAGGCCGTAGGCGCTCTCCATGCGCTCGGAGTTTTGGAACAGCAGCACGATGAAGATGCAGCCGACCCACATGATGTTGTTGACGAGCGGAATATAGAGCTGGCCCTTGGTGTCGCTGGGGTAGTGGATGCGCAGATGCGGCATAAGGTTGAGGCGCGTGGCCTCGGATACCAGCGAGAACGAGCCGGTGATGAGCGCCTGCGAGGCGATGATGGCCGCTACGGCCGAAAGCACGATGGCAAAGGGGCGCAGGGACTCGGGAAGCATCATATAAAACGGGTTGACGATATCCATCGCGAGCATCTGGGGGTTGGAGTTATTGGCGAGCAGCCAAGCTCCCTGACCCAGATAGTTGAGGATAAGGGCCGCCTTAACAAACGGCCAGGATGCATAGATGTTGGCCTTGCCAACGTGGCCCATGTCCGAGTAGAGGGCCTCGGCGCCGGTCGTCGACAGGAAGACAAAGCCGAGCACCATGATGCCCGAGTGGTTGATGGGCGAGAACAGGAACATGATGCCGCGGATGGGGTTGAGCGCGCGCAGGATGGACAGGTTGCCGAGCATGTTGAACAGGCCGGCGCCTGCCAGGAACAGGAACCACAACGTCATGAGCGGGCCGAACAGCTTGCCGATCGACGAGGTACCGGCGCGCTGCATGGCAAATAGGCCGCAGATAATGATGATGGTAATAATGATGACGTTGGTCTGGCCGTCACCCAATAGCGCGTGGCCCCACTCGATGGTACGCAGGCCCTCGATGGCTGTGGTGACCGTGACCGCGGGGGTGAGGATGCCGTCGGCGAGCAGCGCCGCGCCGCCGATCATGGCGGGCAGAATCAGCCATGGTGCCACCTTGCGTACGAGGCTGAACAGGGCGAAGATGCCGCCTTCGTTGTGGTTGTCGGCCTTCATGGCGATTACCACGTACTTGACCGTGGTCACGAGCGTCATGGTCCAGATGACGAGCGAAAGCGCGCCCAGGATCATGTCCTCGCTGACGGTACCGATGCCGCCGTTGTTGGCGACGATTGATTTCATGGTGTACATGGGGCTCGTGCCGATGTCACCATAGACGACGCCGAGCGTTACGAGCAGCATGCCAGCGGAGAGGGGGATGGCTCCGTGCCCGCCTTGCCCGTGCTGGTCTTGGAGGTTTGCCTCCAGTTTATTGTGTGCCACGAGGACTCCCTTAGACATCCGGTTATCTGTCTAGGACAAAAAACTTTATGCCGTCTTTATACATACAAGAGCAGTTTGGCACATCGGGTTATTTTAGACAATAATCCTCAGCTGGGGATTA
This sequence comes from uncultured Collinsella sp., assembly GCA_958421035.1. Lineage (GTDB taxonomy): Bacteria > Actinomycetota > Coriobacteriia > Coriobacteriales > Coriobacteriaceae > Collinsella. Next base: position 1,370 of record CATZKS010000005.1, read on the forward strand.
TTTATCTACGCAGGTAGCATTTCAAAGCAGGGGCTTTTAAGCACGTACTGTCTGGGCGATGCCAGCCTTGGCGTTTGCGCGTTTGCCGGCGAGTTCGCAAAAAATCGCGCCGCCGATGATAAGCGCGGCGCCCATCAGGCGGACCGGTGTTATGGCTTCGCCCAAAAGGACGGCCGAGAACACGACGGCCGAAAGCGGCTCGAGGTAGCCGACGACCGCGACGGTCTGGACGGGCAGCTTGGCGACGGCACTAAAGTAGAGCAGGCAACCGATGCCGGTGTTGACGACGCCGAGCATGACGACGGCGCGCCAATCAATACTGGTGGCGACGCCGGCGGACAGGAATGAGGGAGCGCCCTGCGTGATGAGCGTGGGGACCAGCGCGGTCACAAAGGCGGCGCTCACCTGGAGCGTGGAGTTCTCGAGGCCTTCGATGTGTGGCGCACCCTTGCTAGCGATGACCATCAGCGCATAGCAAAATGCCGAGGCGATACCGCAGACGATACCCGCAATGGGCATATTGCCGCCTAGACCTTGCGCTGCAATGAGAAAAGCACCACAAGCAACGGCGACAAAGCCGGCGATTTTGCCGCCGGTCAGTTTTTCACCAAAGATGAGTGGGGAGAGCGCCATGACAATGATGGGGCCACAGTAGTACAGCAGCGAGGATACGCCGACGCCGATCGTCTGGTAGGCACGGAACAGAAAAATCCAGCTGGCACCCAGCGCGGCTCCCGACAGAAGGAGTGCTGCGGCTTCGCGGGGACGAGATGGCGCCTGCAGTTTATGGCGTTGGGTGATGGCAAGGATAGTGACAAGCGAGAGTGCGCCCAAAAACGTGCGTAGTAGCACGATATCCGAGCTCGGCAGCGCGATGGCAGCGGCGATGATGCCGTTGGAGCCAAACAATAGCAATGCTGCTAAGTACGTAAACAACCCGTTGTTCATGCGCTGACATCCCCTCTATATCTGAGCATCTTCACTATGGGTGAACTGGTTTTAGAAGAAAAGCGAATATAATGCATAGATAACATGACAAAAACTCATGCAAAGGTGGAGGGGCGCCGTGGAAACGAATATTCAAAAGATGCAGGTGCTGCTGGAGACGGTGCGCGCCGGAAGCTTTACGCGTGCTGCCGAGCGCCTGAGCTATTCGCAGTCGGGCGTGAGCCGCATGGTGGCCGATCTTGAGGCCGATTGGGGCTTTAAGGTGCTCGACCGCAGTCGCGAGGGCGTAGTGCTTTCTGCCGACGGGCGGCAGGTCATGCCGGCAGTCGAGGCGTTATGCGAAGAGTTTGGCCGCCTGCAGCGACGCGTGGACGAGATGCGAGGGCTAATGCGCGGCAAGATCTGTATCGGTACGTTTTCGAGTGTGGCGACTCATGTACTGCCGCCGGTGATCGCGCGCTTTCGCGCCGATCATCCGGATGTCGATTACGAGCTGCTGATGGGTGATTACTCCGAGATTGAGCAATGGGTGGCGGAAGGCCGCTGCGACCTGGGCTTTATCCCGCGTGAGCCACGCGGTGCTGGCATGGCGTCGCGGCCGTTGGCGCAAGACGAGCTGATGGCCGTGGTGCCGGCAGACTCTTTGCTTGCCACGGCGGAGGTCGTTTCTCTTGCCGATTTAGCCAACGAGCAGTTTATTCTGCTAGAACGCGGCACCGATGACGAGATTACGCCGCTGTTCCGTCGGGCGGGGCTGACGGTGTGCTCCAAGCTGTCGACCTGGGATGATTATGCGATTATGGCTATGGTCGAGGACGGCTTGGGCGTGAGCATTCTTCCCGCGCTCATCTTGCGCCGCTGTCAGTTCGATGTTGCCGTGCGCCCACTTGAGGGACATCCTCATCGGCAGATCAACGCCATATATCGAACGGCCGACGTTTCGCTTGCCGCTGCTCGATTCCTTGAATACCTCTAAACGCGTGCATGTCATTGTCCGCTTTGGGCAGATCTCGGAGTCCGATACATTTTCTTATGAAATTGAACTTTCGAATGAAGCGCCGCGTTATACTGCTTGCTAAATTGAACCATGGTTCAATTCGTGTTCTATAAATTGAACTTTGCCAGCAAGGAGGTTCTAGTGGCCCAAGAGACGTTTAGCGATCGCCTGCGACAGGCTATGTCCGATTGCGACGTTCGCCAGTCGGACGTGATCCGCGCATCGGAGATGCTCGGCAAAAAACTCGGCAAGAGTCAGATGAGCCAATATGTGAGCGGCAAGACGATCCCGCGGCGCGATGTGGCTGAGCTGCTCGCCCGTATTTTGGAGGTCGATGTTACCTGGCTGCTTGCCGGCGACGCCGATCAAGGCGAGGCATCATCACCCCGCAACGATTCCAAGCCCGAACCCCATCCCTCAGCTCAAATTGCAAGGAGCACCACCATGCGTACTTTTTCTAAATCCACCAAGCTCGATAACGTCCTGTATGACGTGCGCGGTCCCGTCGTCGACGAGGCCGCCCGTATGGAGGACGAGGGCGAGCGCATCCTCAAGCTCAATATCGGCAACCCGGCGCCCTTCGGTTTCCGCACGCCCGATGAGGTCATCAAGGACATGCGCCAGCAGCTGCCCGACTGCGAAGGCTATTCCAACTCGCGTGGCCTGTTCTCCGCGCGCAAGGCGATCATGCAGTATTCGCAGATCAAGGGCCTGCCCAACGTTCAGATGGAGCATATCTACACGGGCAACGGCGTGTCCGAGCTCATTCAGCTTTCGATGAACGCGCTGCTCGACAATGGCGACGAGATTCTGATCCCCAGCCCCGACTATCCGCTCTGGACGGCGTGCGCAACCCTTGCTGGCGGTCATCCCGTACATTATCTGTGCGATGAGCAGGCGGATTGGTATCCCGACCTGGAGGATATGGAGTCCAAGATTACGAGCGCGACCAAAGCCCTCGTCATCATCAACCCCAACAACCCCACGGGTTCTGTCTATCCGCGCGAGGTGCTCGAGGGCATCGTCGAGGTTGCACGTAGGCATCAGCTGATGATCTTTGCCGATGAGATCTACGACCGCCTGTGCATGGACGGCTACGAGCACGTCTCGATTGCCTCGCTCGCCCCCGACCTGCCCTGCGTCACCTTTAGCGGCCTTTCCAAGTCGCACATGATCGCGGGCTATCGTATTGGCTGGATGGTGCTTTCGGGCAACCAGCGCTGCATGAGCGACTTCATCATGGGCGTCAACATGCTCTCGAACATGCGCCTGTGCTCCAACGTGCCGGCTCAGTCGATCGTTCAGACGGCACTCGGTGGCCATCAGTCGGTCAACGACTACATCCGTCCCGGCGGCCGTGTCTACGAGCAGCGCAACTTTGTGTATGAGGCGCTCAACAAGATCGACGGCATCTCGGTGGTCAAGCCGCGTGCGGCGTTCTACATCTTCCCCAAGATGGATGTTAAAAAGTTCAACATCACCGATGACGAGCAATTCGCCCTTGACCTGCTGCACGAGAAGAAGATCCTGATCACGCGCGGCGGCGGCTTTAACTGGGCTGAGCCCGACCACTTCCGTATCGTGTACCTGCCGCGCATGGAAGTACTCAAAGAGTCCCTCGAAGACCTCGCCGATTTCTTCGATCACTACCGCCAGGCGTAACGGCAAAGGTAGACTGTAATGAAACGGTCGGTCCGCAACGGATGCGGGCCGACCGTTTTCTGTCTAAGCCCGTGCTGTTAGCGCTTGTCTCGTTGAGCGGGCGAGGTTCGCGTGTGAGCGGTAAGTTCTATTCCAAAATGGAATACAGTGGGCTTAAGCTGGAATTGATGTCCGGGTACCTGCTTTTCTAGAATGTTTTCAACAAGATGAAAGGCGGTTCCAACCAATGATTATCGATGCAAATTCCTACTGGTTCGACGAGCACATCTTTCATGACGAGACGCTCTGCGAACAGTTTTTGGCCGAGGTACCCCGCGCCTATGACACCGAAGGCTATCTGACCATGAATTCCGCCGGCAAACGACAGATCGTGATCGAGATGCCCGCCGGTTCTCCGGGTCTTAACTACATTGAGGGCGACTACACCCTTGAGAAGCGTCTGGCAGACATGGACGAGGCGGGGGTCGACAAGGCGATCCTCAAGCTCCCCGGTTGTCACGAGTGGATGTCGCTCGAGATGTGCCGGCGTTTCAACGACGGTATGGCTGCTGACGCGAAGGCGTCAAGTGGCCGTCTGATTCCGCTTGTCGCTGTGCCGCCCTTTGGCACCAAAGCGAATTTGGAGGAGCTCGATCGCAGGCTCGACGATGGTTTTGCGGGTGTGCAGCTCTGCGCTCACTACGGCAAGCGCTATCTCGACGACCAGGTCTTCTCGAGCTTTTTCGAGCACCTGAACGAACGCCATGTCACCGTTTACGTGCACCATGTTCCCGTGCCGGTCGAGAACGAATCGCTTCTCGCGTACGACAACCTTCGCCGCTCTTATGGCCGCTGCGTCGACCAAACTACGGCGATCGGCCGAGAGATCTTTGGCGATTTCTTTGAACGCTACCCCAATATCAAGATGGTCCACTCCATGCTCGGCGGCGCATACTTTGCGTTTAAGGAGATGCTGCTGCCTCATGGTCCCAAGCGCCCTGATGCTTCTGGCCGTTTTCAGGTCGATACCGAGACCGTTTCCAGGCGCCTCGAGAACAACATCTATTTCGACATGTCCCATGCTCAGCCTTGGGGCAAGACACTCCTTGCCTGCGCGGTTGACGTGCTGGGTGCAGACCATATTGTTTTTGGCACGAGCTATCCCGTTAAACGCGAGTGGCTCACCGAGGGTGTCGCCTGCGTTCGCGCTGCAAATCTGAGCGATACAGACGGCGACCTTGTGCTTGGCGGTACGGCGCAGCAACTGTACGGTGTCGAGTGAGCGGCAATCAGAGGGGAGTATCTGCCATGGACGAAGGAGAGATGAGGGCTGGGGCCGCTCGTGTGGCCATCGATCTTGGGGACGTGTTGCCGTTCGACGGTTTCGACGAACTCCGTCATGAGGTCTTCGCCCGTGCCCTTATCATCGAGGGGACGGGGCGACGCGCCTGCGTCCTTTCGCTTGAGGTCACCTCGATCGCTCCGGCTCTACTCGCCGATCTGCGTGAGGTTGTTGAGGATGCCGCCAATTGCAGCGGTGCTTATTCTTGGGTGGTTCCTACCCACACGTTTTCCATGCCTCACGTCCGCACTCCCGGGCATCTTGCCGACGATGCTACCCGCAATCGCAACGAGCGCTATCGCGCAGCGCTCGTCGCTGCCGCCCGCACGGCTGTCGAGCGCGCTGTTGCGGGCATTCGCTCTGCCACGCTCGCCGCTGTGGAGGGCGAATGCCCCGTGAACGTTAATCGCGACATTGAGACGCCTGCCGGCTGGTGGTTGGGCTCGAATCCCAGGGGGTTTGCCGACCACACGATGCCCGTACTCGCCATAAGGGATGCCGGGGGCGAGTATGTTGCCGTGCTCGCGACGGCGGACGTTCAGTCCTCCGTGCTCGACGGGTCGCGCGACTCCGAGGGGAGGCGCATGGCGAGCGGAGACCTCTTTGGTTTTGCCGCCATGTCACTCGAGCGCGAGCTGGGCGGCGTTGCCCTGTTGCTGCCAGGCGCCGCGGGCGACCAAGGTCCGGCGGAGCGCGCCATGAACGTCATGTTCGATGCGGCCGGCGTTAAGCAGACGGTCGATGCCCATGAGGACGGATACCGCATGCTGCACCAGCAGGGGCAGACCTTGGGCGATGCTTTGATCGAGGCCGCTCGCATGGCGCGTAAGGATGACGCTACCGGCATCGGTGCCCGCACGGTCGACGTTCTCCTGCCCGCTCAGACACGCGCCGATTTTCACTCTTTGGCTCCGCACCGAACGTATGAGTTTCATGCCGCTGGCGAGCAGCGCACGAGGGTCTATCTACTCCGGCTGGGAAACGTCGAGCTTGTCGGCGTACAACCCGAGGTCTCGAGTGCATTCGGCGCCACTGTGCGTGCCGCTCGGTCCGGCTCTGTGTTCTTTGCCACGCTCGTCAACGGCGGACAGAAGTACCTGCCGGCCCCCGATGCGTACGAGAAAATCACCTATGAGGCCATGAACTCCGGCTTTGCCGCCGGCTCCCATGAGCGCCTCCTCCAAACCATCCTTGCCGCTTTGAACGCGGCGCGACAAAAAGGAGAACTTGCATGAATATCGGACATGCACGCCGCAAGATTACCCCGCAAGGCGACATCTATCTAATCGGATACCGTAACCTCCCCAACCGTCTGGAGCCTGCGACAGGCGTCCATGACGACGTCTTCGCCAACGCGATTCTTTTCCAACAGGACGACCGCGAAGTTTTTCTCTTCAACGCCGATGTTCTCGAGTTTGAGGAGAGCATGGCCGAGGAGGTTAAGACGCTGCTCGCCGAGCGCTACGGAATCGACCGTGACTGCGTTCTGCTCTCCGCGACGCACGACCACACTTCGATCGTCGCCTACCATCGCAGCTGGTGGACGGGAAAATTCAACGAGGACTACTATCGCTGGTTCCTCGATACCATCTGTCAATGCTTCGAAGAGTGCCGCGCCAACGCGCGACCTGCGACCTGTCGCATGGGCAAAAAAGTCATCACCGGTTTCTACGACAACCGCATCATTCCCGGTGAGCTTGCCGACAATGAGGTTATCGTGGTGTCGTTCTTCGATACCGAAGGCAAGCCATTTGCGGGCTTTGTGAACTGGGCGGTGCATTCCGCTTGCGTCGGACCCGACTGCACAGAGCTCACGAGCGAACTCGCCGGTCTTACCGGCAAAAAGCTCGCTCAGAGTCTTGGTTACTATCCGGCCATGGTCGTCGGTGCTGCTGGCGACTGTAGCGACCGCAATTTTCGCCAGGGACGCGGCATTCCCGAGGTTGAGCGTGTTTCGACCGGTCTTGCCGAGGCGATTTCCCAGATCAAGCTCGATTGCGAGGTCGTTCTTGACCGCATCGAGCCTCAGACGTTCTATCACACCGTTGCCCGTGACGACTTTTCACTCACGCTTAAGTGTGCCGTCATCAGTCTGGGCGGCTTGCATTTCTTTGTGTTCCCGAGTGAACTCGGCAGCGACCTGGGCATTCGCATGAAGCGCGAATGTCCGGTCGAGGGAATAGTCTGCGGTTACACCAACGGCTATTTTGAGTATTTCCTTCCGGCGCGCGAGTACGGCCTCTCCTTTGAGACCGAGCGTACTCAGATTCCCCAGGGCGAACCGGAACGTCTGTGTGACAAGTTCTGCCAGACGACGAGACTTCTCGGCGCAGCAGATTCGCGTCTGTAGGCCTGATTGCGTGATATGGGCCAATGAGGCTCATTGCCATGTGATCGGCATCTTCCATCTTCTCTGCCGCTCCCCATCCCGGGCGTACGTGCGTCCGCGGATTTCAAAGGGGGAAGCGGGTTCCTTGCCCTCCCACGTCGACTACGGAGGCATGAAATCGATGCTATACCCCGCTCAGAAAAAGGAGAATTCCATGAAATACCAGAAGCTTTGCGATGAAATCATCACAAAGGTCGGTGGTCGAGACAATGTGTTAGACGTGAGCCACTGCATTACGCGTCTCCGCTTCCACCTCAAGGATGAATCGCTCGCCCAGACCAATGAGCTTAAGGCGACGAAGGGCGTCGTTGACGTCATCCAGACCGGCGGACAGTATCAGGTCGTGATTGGTGCCACTGTCGAGGCCGTCTACAACGACCTCGTTCAGATTGGCGGGTTCGACTCCAAACCCGCGCTCGATATCGATGAAGGCGACGACGTCAAAAAGAGCGATCCATTCTCGCGTCTGCTTGCCATCATCTCCGAGATTCTGCAACCGGTTCTTGGCGTGCTTATGGCCGGTGGCTTTATCAAGTCGATGCTCGCGCTCTGCACGGTTGCCGGTTGGCTTGCCAAGGACAGCAATACGTATGTGACGCTCTCGGCAATCGGAGATTCGGTCTTCTATTACTTTCCGCTAATCATTGGCTGGACGTCGGCCAAGAAGTTCGGACTTAAGCCCGTTATGGGAATGGCGCTCGGCGGTATCCTCGTCTACCCGACGCTCGTTGCCCTTATGGGCGGAGATCCGCTCTACACGCTCGGCGCCGGTACGGTCTTCGAGTCCAATGTCTACGGTGATATTTTTAGCATCCCGCTGATCATGCAGAATTACTCATCGACGATTCTGCCTGCGATCTTTATCGTCTGGATTGCCTCCAAGGTGCACAAAGCCCTTTCTAACGCGCTGCCCGCGCTTGTGAGCTCGTTCTTCTCCAACATCCTGACGCTCCTCATTTGCGGCATCCTTGGCCTACTTGTGGTCGGTCCGGTCATGACGGTCCTCTCCAACATCGTTGCCCAGATCATCTTGATGCTCATCAACTTCCAGCCCGCCATCGCCGGCTTCGTCATCGGCACGTTCTGGAGCCTGCTCGTCATGTTCGGCCTGCACTGGGGTATCATCCCGCTGTGGTTCCTCGATGTCGCAACCTACGGCTATGACCTCATTAATCCGCTCGTGTATGCAGGCGGTTGTGCCATCGCCGGTGCTGTGCTTGGCATGATCATCCGAACCAAGGATTCCGAGGAAAATGCTGCCGTCAACATTCCCGCCCTTGTCTCTTCGATTTTCGGTGTCAACGAGCCTGCGCTTTACGCCATCTTGCTGCCGCGTAAGCGCCTTATGTGGGCAACCTTTATTTCCGCTGGTGTAGGCGGCGCCATCGCCGGCCTCATGGGTGCCAAACTCTATGCCTTCGGTGCCTCCGGCCCGCTCGGTTTTCCGAGCTTTATTAACCCTGCCGGCATCGACATGGGCTTTATCGGCCTTGTCATCTCCGGTGTGGTCGCTTTCGTTCTGGCTCTTGTCGCCGCTATGGTGATCGGTACCAGGAAGGACGAGGGCGGTAAGGCGCTCAACATCTCGGTGGACTAGTTTGTCTGCGCACTTTAACTAAATATGCCTCGGACGGCGACGTGCCGCCCGAGGCATATTTGTGTTTTGTGCCGTTGTCAGCGTGTTTGCGGACACAAGTCTGCGGTTGTGGAGCAGCAGGGATTATGACGGTCGTGCCGCGGTGGAAGACGTACGGTTGCCCTGCAGGAGCTGACGGTAGGGGAGGAAGCCGATGAACGAGACGACCGCCTGCGAGTGCGCGGCGTTTCGCTTGAGGTAGAGCCTGACCTCGGAGGTCGTCGCGGGCTCGAGCGGCACCAGGGCTACCTTTCCGCTGGCGAGCGATTCCGCCGGCTTGCGCATGAGGAATGAGACGCCGGCGCCGCGTGCGACAAGAGAGATGATGTTCTCGGCTCGTTTGCCGGTGAATGTAACACGTGGGCCAAATCCAGCTTCGCGACAAAGGGAAAGGACGAGCTCGCTTACGAACGAGCCTTGGGGAAGCATGAGGAAATTCTCGTCGATAAGGTCGTCTATCTCGACGGTGTCACGTTCGGCGAGCGGATGGTCGAGTGGAAGGACGGCCACGAGCCGGTCGGTCGTAAAGGGAATCTTTTTGAACTCCGGCTCGATGGCGCCGCCGTCACGGATGAAGGCCAGGTCAATGTCCTCGTGCAGGAGCATGCGCTTGAGTGTGTCGCCCTCGCCCTCGATGAGCTCAACAGAATATGAGGGGTTCGCCTGCTGAAAATCGATGACGGCGTCCGTGATCCCATAAGGGGCCATAATGGGGATAGAACCGACGGTGAGGTGCTCGAGCGGCTCACCTGCGCCTATTTGAATGGCGGCAAGATAGCGGTGCTGAAGCGTCGCAATTTTTTGCGCATAGGGGAGGAGCGCTTCACCTTGCGCGGTGAGTGTTACGTGGCGCTGGCTTCGATCGATGAGCTTGCAGCCGAGTTCGTGCTCCATTGCCATGATGTGCTTGGAGAGGGTTGATTGCGACATGAAAAGCAGTTCCGCCGCATCAAGAAACGTGCGTGACTGCGCTAAGATGGCGAATTCGCCAAAGCGGCTGATATCCATAGGGAGGCCTCCGGTACCCTCATTTTGGCAGGTGGCCTAAACCACGACGCCATTGCAGTGGTCGATTTCGTGCTGGATGATCTCGGCGGTGTAGCCCGAGAAGTTTTTGATGCGGTGGACGAAGTTCTCGTCCAAATACTCAACCTTAATGCGGCGATAGCGGGTACAGGGACGCTCGCCGATCAGCGAGAGACATCCTTCGCTCGTCTGATAGGCATTGACCTGCTCAAGAATTTGAGGGTTGTACATCAGGAGTGTCCTGTTGCCGTCCTTTACGCAGATGATGCGTTTGCGCACGCCGATCATGTTGGCGGCGAGGCCCACGCACTCGCGCTCATGCTCGTGGAGCGTATCCAGGAGATCCTGCCCGGTCGCGGCATCGTCGGGTCCCGCGTCTTCGGAAGGCAGACGCAAAAAGAACTCGGATTTCATGATGGGCTTAATCATGGCGGGCTCCTCATGTCTTATGCTTTCGTGGACTTTTAATAATAGCGCGGAAGGAAAGCTGTGCGTCCGCGTTACAATCTTTCGACGTTGGACCATGTTGCCAGATTCGTCGTGTACGGCGTCTGGCGTAAGTCTAGGGCTCATTTTTCGCCCTGGACTGTTCCTCTGGGGCGATGCGACTGTCGTTCCAAGAGGAAGGAAATGCATGGGGAGCAAATCTCAGCAACAAGTTCAAGTAGCGCCATCGGCCACTGCGGCGATTCTCGTCGTAATGTATATTGCAGCCTTTGTTGCCGCGTTTAACGAGAACATCATTAACGTGGCGTTGCACGACATTATGGCGGCCTTTTCGGTGAGTGCCACCACGGCGCAGTGGCTCGTTTCGGGCTACATGATCGTGACGTCGATCTTTACGGCCATCATGGCCTTCCTGTCCGGCCGTTTCTCGACGCGCAAGCTGCTGTTTTTCGCATGCGGATGCATGGTCGCCGGCGAAGTCCTGTGCCTGTTCGCTCCGTCATTTAGCGTTTTGCTGCCAAGCCGTATTTTGCAGGCTGCGGGATCGGGCATCTTGTTCCCGCTCATGATGAACGTGGTGCTGTCTTGCGCTCCGCGCGAGAAGCTCGGTCTCTATCTGAGCCTGGGCGGAGCCTGCATTACGCTGGGGCCGGCGTTTGGACCTGTGATCAGCGGTCTTATGTGCACGTTGTTTGGCTGGAGGGCGGTGTTCGTAGTGCCGCTGGTGGGCGGCATTGTGGTCGCTGCGGCGGGCGTAAAGCTTGTTCAGAATGTCGGAGAGCGTTCGAACGCCACGCTTGATATTCTGTCGGTTGTTTTGCTCGCCGCCGGTATTACGGCATTTGTGTATTCCGTAGGCGAGTTCTCGACCAATCTGATTGCCGGTATCGTGACGCTTTTCGCTGCCGTTGTGCTGCTCGGCCTGTTTGCGGCCCGCCAGCTCAAGCTCGAGCATCCGGTGCTTAACGTGCGTCCCATGGCGAGCGTTCTTTTTTGGCCTGCGTGTCTGCTTGTGGTGGTGTCGATGATGACGACGTTCTCGATGAGCGTTTTGTTGCCGCTCTATTTTGAGGGCGCATACGGCATGACCGCACTTATTGCGGGCTTGCTCATTTTGCCGGCGATTGCCTGCAACGCCGTGACCTCGATTGTGGGCGGACGCGTGATGGACGCCCGTGGCGCATGGCCGCTGCTGCCGATCGGCTTTGCCCTGATTGCCGTGGGGCAGACTGCCATCTCGATGACGGCGGCAAGCATGAACATCGGCGTCGTCGTGGCACTGACCGTTGTGGTGTATGCCGGAGTCGGTTTGGTGCTGAGCCCCTCGCAAACGGCCGGCTTGGAGACGCTGCCTGCCGCTGAACATCCTCACGGAACGGCATTGCTTAACACGTGGAACATGATTGCCGCATCGTTTGGCCCGTCGCTGTTTATCGGCCTGCTCTCGAGTTCTGCGGCGACTGCCGGCGCGGCTGGCGCTGCGACCGACGTTGCCCAGGCGATTGGATTTGCAACTGCCGTGCGTGTGGCGGCTGTGATTGCCGTGGTCGGGTTCGCGACGTCGCTGGTGTACGCTCGTCGCGAGTCGCACATGTCGCATTAATGTGTGCACATAGATTCTGCAGCTAGATTGGATGGCGACACCATAAACTAATGGACGTTTTGCCGAGAGGCATGAATGTTTAAAGCGCAAAGAGTGCGCGACGGGCCCCGCGAATGGGGCGATGATGCCCGAGAGGGCCAAGAAGGAGTCTCATGTCCGAGAACGAAGAGATCATGAACGAGACCGAGAACGAGACCATGGCTGCCGAGGTCGAGGCAGTCGAGACCGTGGAGACCGAAGCTGCCGAGGTTGAGGCTGCTGACGAGGTTTCCGCCGAGGAGGAGGCCGAGGTTGTCGAGGCCGCCGTTGATTACGATGACGAAGAGCTGATGGACAAGATGCAGAAGGCCGCCCGTCTGCTGCGTAGCCGTCGCTTTGCTATTTCCAAGGAGGAGGAGGCCAAGGCCGAGCGCATGGCGAACATCGAGCGCGCCATCAAGCTCCTTGACCTCAAGCCCAAGATGGAGCAGAAGGAAATGTCCGACCTGCTGGGCATGCGCCTTCGTGAGCTCGATGGCCTGATGGCCGAGGCCGAGGCTGCCGATCTGGTCGGCCGCATCGACGACGCCGAGGGCGATATGCGCAAGATTGTTGTCTTCGCCGCCGAGGATGCCGCTGAGGGCCTGGTCGAGCTTGCCAACAAGAAGGAGAAGCTCCTGCCCGAGCTTTCTTACGAGGAGGCCACCGAGCTGATGGCCGCTCTCGATAAGGTTATCGCTCCGCTCGTCGCCATGGGTCTGGACGAGGATCGCGGTCCTCGCGGCGGTCGTGACGATCGCGGTGGCCGAGGCGGCGACCGTGGCGGTCGCGGCGGCTTTGGCGATCGCGGTGGCCGTGGCGGTGACCGCGGCGGTCGCGGTGGCGATCGCGGTGGCCGTGGCGGCTTTGGTGACCGTGGCGGCGACCGTGGCGGTCGCGGCGGCTTTGGCGGCAACCGTGGTGGCTACGGCGATCGCGGTGGCAACCGTGGCGGCTTTGGCGGCAACCGTGGTAACGACCGTGGCGGTCGCGGTGTCGATCGTGGCGGCCGCAACGGCGGCGGCTTCCGCGGTAACCGTTTTTAGTTACGGCGTTTTACCAAACGCCGTAACGGGCCGACGCTGCGCGGGCCGCATTTGGACAATCTGACGTTCAACTTCAAGGGCGCGACCAGAAGGTCAGCGCCCTTTCGTTTCACGTCACCTTGCCTCAAATGCGACCCGCTCGCTGTCCGTCCTCTGCCTGCGGCGTTGTCTTGCTCCGGATGCGGCAGTTAGGGACGTTCCTTTTCTGCCGGCAGCTTGGGACACTCCTTGTAGTCATTGGGGACGTTCTTAAACGACTACATAGAACAAGAGTGGATGATCTCCCGGTTTGAGCCTGCATTCAAGCTCAAAGTGGGAGATCATCCACTCTCGTTTCGTTTGTTGATTTCGATGCCTACATTTGTAGGAACAGTTCGTGGAGGCGGGTATCGTCGTCGAGCTCGGGGTGGAAGGTTACGCCGAGCTGGTTGCCCTGACGGGCGGCGACAATACGACCGTCGACTTTCGCTAAGGCCTTGGCGTCGCCGTGGACCTCGACGATGCGGGGCGCGCGGATAAACGTCAGCGGCACTTCACCGTCGATGCCGGCTATTTGCCCCTTGGTTCGAAAGCTGCCGAGCTGCCTGCCGTAGGCATTGCGCTCGACAAGTACATCCATGGTTGCCAAACGCGGCGTGCCCTTATCGTCATGGGCGGCAAGGTCGTGAGCCAGTAGAATCAGGCCGGCGCAGGTGCCCAGGACGGGCATGCTTTCAGCGATACAGGCACGAAGCTCCTCGAGCATGCCCAACTCATCAAGCAGCTTCCCTTGAACGGTAGACTCGCCGCCGGGAAGTACCAGACGGTCAAAGTCCTGCTTCAAATCAGCCGCCTGCCTCAACTCTATACAACGTGCGCCCAGCTCGGACAGCCTCGCCTCGTGCTCGGCAAAAGCGCCTTGGACCGCCAGCACGGCGACCGTTTGGTCTGCATAATCGCTCATGTGCGATCCTTTCTGCTGGACTAGCGCCCGCGCTCCTCCATGATAATCTCGATCTCGTCGGCGTTGATGCCCACCATGGCCTCGCCCAGGTCCTCCGAAAGCTCGGCGATGAGCTTGGCATCGGTGAAGTTTGCCACAGCCTTGACGATGGCGGCGGCGCGTTTGGCGGGGTCGCCGCTCTTAAAGATGCCCGAGCCGACAAAAACGCCCTCGGCGCCCAGCTGCATCATCAGCGCGGCGTCGGCGGGGGTCGCTACACCGCCGGCGGCAAAGTTCACGACGGGAAGCTTGCCCGTGGCATGGACCTCGCGCACCAGCTCGACCGGAACCTGCAGCTGCTTGGCTGCCTCAAAGAGCTCATCGTCGCGCAGGGCAACAACGTCGCGGATTTGCTTTTGGATCTTGCGCATGTGACGCACGGCTTGGACGACGTCGCCCGTGCCCGGCTCGCCCTTGGTTCGAATCATCGTGGCGCCCTCGGCAACGCGGCGCAGTGCCTCGCCCAGGTCGCGGGCGCCGCAGACAAACGGCACGTCAAACTGGGCCTTGTCGATGTGATAGACGTCATCGGCAGGGGAGAGAACCTCGGATTCGTCGATGTAATCGATCTCGATAGCCTGCAGGACCTGCGCCTCGACAATGTGACCGATGCGGCACTTGGCCATAACAGGGATGGAGACGGCCTCCTGGATGCCCTTGATCATCTTGGGGTCGCTCATGCGCGAGACGCCGCCTGCGGCACGGATGTCGGCCGGGATGCGCTCGAGAGCCATGACGGCGCAGGCGCCTGCCTCCTCGGCGATGCGTGCCTGCTCGGGCGTGGTAACGTCCATGATGACGCCGCCCTTGAGCATCTGCGCGAGCTCGCGATTGAGTTTGACGCGATCGGCCTTGCTGGTCTGTTCTGCCATGGTTGCTCCCTTGGTTGGCATGTGCATTGCTTGACGGAACATCCTATCGGGGAGCTGGGTATGGCAAAATACTCAGTTTTCGAGATAATAATAAGGTCAGCTTAATACCAGATTGAACAGCTCGATAAGGTCAGGTGGCAAACTCATGCTTGACTACAATTTGGAAAAACGTGGCGAGGCATCGCTTTATGAGTATGTTTACCAGCAAATTCGAGATGATATTGTTGCTGGACGTATTGCGGCGGGGGAGCATCTTCCGTCTAAGCGCGCCTTTGCCAGTCATCTGGGAATCAGTGTCATTACCATCGAGAATGCATATAGCCAGTTACTTGCCGAGGGCTATATTTGCTCAATGCCGCGTCGTGGCTACTACGCTTGCGAGCTTCCGGATGCACCGGTTTTGCCTTTGGCTTCGGAGGGCATCGACCGAGATGCCGTCTCTGTGGACCCCAGCGCGCATGATGTCCGCGGGCGGGTCGAGCAATTCGACGCACTTTCTCCTTCCGCTTTGGAGGCGGCGCGGCTTTGGCAAAGCGCACTGCGGGCGACGCTGGCATCCGAAGACGAGCGCGAGATCTTTTCGCCCGCACCGGTACAGGGCACCGTTCGGCTACGATGCGCAATTGCTCATCATCTGCGCGGGACGAGGGGTATGAATGTCGACCCCGACAACATTGTTATCGGTGCGGGCGCCCAGCTGCTCGATACCATGTTGGTTCAGCTGCTTGGCGCGGACAAGGTGTATGCCGTTGAGGATCCGGGCTATTTGCGCCTGACGCGCATCTATCAGGCTATGGGCTGCCAAGTACGACATATCCCGTTGGATGACGACGGCGTGGACCTGAGCGCTCTGCAGAAAAGCGGGACTGATGTCCTTCACCTGATGCCGTCCCATCAGTATCCGACCGGCCTTGTGACGAGCATTGCGCGTCGCTATGCGCTGCTGAGCTGGGCCGCCGAGCGACCAGGTCGGTACCTCATCGAAGATGACTTTGATTGTGAGTTTCGCCTTGCCGGCAAGCCGATTCCTGCGCTCGCATCGATCGATGCCGCCCAGTCGGTTATCTACACCAACACGTTTTCGAAGAGCCTTTCATCGGCGTTGCGTTTGGCGTATATGGTGTTGCCCGATGAGCTAATGGAGCGGTTTAGGCGCAACCTTGGTTTCTACGCCTCGTCGGTGAGCTCTGTTGACCAGGTCGCTTTGGCGCGTTTGCTGGAATCGGGTGATTACGAGCGACATGTGAACCGCGTGCGCGTTCGTGCTCGCGAGGCGCGTGATGGCCTGACGTCGCTTGTGCGGAAAGCGTTTCCGGCAGGGGAGGTCTCGATCGAACATGCAGACGCGGGCCTTTACTGCACCGTGGTTGCGGAGCGCGGAGCGGGCGGAAGCTCTTTTGTGCGGGCCCTCACGCGCTCGAGTATCCCTTTTGTCGATATCAGTGACTGTTATTGGTGTGCCGATGGCGCATTTGTCCCTGAAAACTCAAGTCAAATTCTTGTTCAGTATGACGATTTGAGTTCAAAAGCGCTAAATACCTTGGAATCGCAGCTAATGGGAGCACTCTGCAACCTAAGTGAGTAGGCTTTTGGAACTTTGGCGACCAGGCAGTTTTGTAACAAGCTATCTACCTGCGGTTTTGAAAAGCAGGATGACCGGGCTGCTCGGGATGTTCAAAAAAGTCTACTCACTTGTCGCGCAAAGCTTCTGCATGAGAAAAAATGGGGTTTTCAACAGAACTTCGTCCAGCTCTCGGCAAGCTTTTGGCCAGTTGGGGAGGGCTGTTGAAAACTTGGCAGTCCGTTCGGCACCATTTTTGGCGCGTTCGCGCCAATGCGTGACTGACTGGGTTGAAATTCGTGTTTTCCTGTGCCTATGAAAGATCTACTTTGTGACATATCGGCTTTTAGGTACTGGCGTTTGCCCCCTCAGGTCCGCGCTCTGTGTCCGCCGCTTCCACGACCGGAAGAAGACCGGCAGCGATATGATCTCGCCCGCAACCCGACGGCTGCGGTCGCGCTCGGTTTTCCGTTGTATACATTGGTTCAGACAAGAAACAAACGGACTTGTCCTGTCAGCATTAGGCAGCGGCTGTTTCTTGGTGAGCTTCCCAGGGAATCCGTACTGGAAACGGAGCATGGGTTTTTGATTACGTCTCCTCTACTGACGGCATTCATCATGTCACGGCATCTGACGGATCTTCAGCTTCTTTTGGTATTGGCGGAGATGTGTGGCTTGTTTGCGGTGTGTGCCCTGCCGGCGTTACTTGAGACGGAGCTTTCGCGTGCAATTGATTCGGGTGCGATTTCGACAACGTTCGGTTGGGCGCGCTGCCCGTCCGAGGACGGCACCGCCTCAAATTTATGGCGTCGAGACGCTTTGGTTTTGGGCGGAGACCTTGACCGTTTTTGTTCAGATGTTTGCGGGATGCGTTACGGCAATAGATTTATGGCGGTATCGCAACTCGTTCCATTGGGTGCCGCGTCGCCTTTTGAGGTCGAGGCGTATTTGCTACTTGCACTGCCGCGATCCCTGGGAGGCGAAGGTTTTTGCGGCATAGAGCTTAATGTTGAAGTGATGCTAAACACAAATGCTCGAGCGATTGTGGGAAAGTCCCGTGTATATATCGACCTACTTCTTTCTTCACCGGACGGTAGGCGACAGGTGGCCATTGAATGTCAGGGAAAGGCCTCGCACGGACGCGCAGGGGATGGCTTGCGTGACGCTGACCGCATGACGGCCCTTCAGGCCATGGGCTACGATGTACTTCTCCTGACACACAGACAGATATCCGATGAGGGTAGATTCCGCGCGATCGTTAAGACCGTATGCAGGATGCTCGATGCTGAATATCGTGATAAAAGCTCAGATGAGCAAAGGGCTGAGGCATTACTCCGGTCTGAACTATTCGTTGACTGGACAAAATTGGGAGTAATCGACGGAAAGATGCCCGCTAGACACAAAATGGCTCGATCGTGGACGGCTGCGGTTCTAAGTGAGTAGGCTTTTAGCACTTTGGCGACCAGGCCGTTTTGAAACAAGTCATTTACCTGCGGCTTTATAAAGCAATATGGATGGCGTGCTCGGCAAGTTCCAAAAAGTCTACTCACTTAGTTTTTGACGAGAAACCTATGCCGAAGGCGGTCCTATTTCAGGTAGTTAACAAGTTTGTGAGGCACGAAAAAGGCCCGAACCAATATGGTCCGGGCCTCATCAAGCTAGAGGTTATGTCTCAGGCGGTTGGCTTAGCCAAAGTAGCGCTTGAGCAGGCCGGCGAAAGCCTTGCCGTGGCGGGCCTCGTCGCGAGCCATCTCGTGCACGGTGTCGTGGATGGCATCGAGGCCAGCGGCCTTGGCGCGCTTAGCAAGATCGGTCTTGCCGGCGGTGGCGCCGTTCTCGGCCTCAACGCGCATCTCGAGGTTCTTCTTGGTGGAGTCGGTCACGACCTCGCCCAGGAGCTCAGCGAACTTGGCGGCATGCTCGGCCTCCTCGTGGGCAGCTTTCTCCCAGTACAGGCCGATCTCGGGATAGCCCTCGCGATGGGCGACGCGAGCCATGGCCAGGTACATACCGACCTCGGAGCACTCGCCCTCAAAGTTGGCGCGCAGGTCGGCAACGATGTCCTCAGAGACGCCCTCCATCTTGGCGACGCCCACGACGTGCTCGGCAGCCCACTCGAGCTGGCCCTCCTCCTGCTTCAGGAAACGAGAACCGGGAACGCCGCACTGGGGGCACTTGAAGTCCTCGGGCAGCTGGTCGCCGTCGAACTCTTCCACATAACCGCAAACGGGGCAAACAAACTTCATGATTCGATCCTTTCGATCGTTGGCGATTGTGCGCTCGTCCGGTCCCGTAAGGGCCCTCTCCGGACGTGCGTCTTGACGAGTTCTATTATCCATAAATGAAACCAAATGTGAAGCCTATTAGGAATGATTTTTAATAAAACAATTTGAGATATGAAGATGTTGATTGATTAACGATTGGCAGGCCGTCTTTGACCGCCGCTGAGTACAATCGGGCGAGCAAATGTTGATCTATCAACAAATGAAGGAGTTTCCTTTATGCATCTAGCCCGTCGTGCCTGGTGCCGAACATATCAGACGGTTTTTCGCATTGCATTGCCGATCCTGCCCTATACCGAGCCGCGCATTTTAGAGCATGCCGAGGATGTGCCCGCGGTGCTTCAAAAGCGCTCGATCCAGAAGGTCCTTATCGTGACGGATCCCGGTATTGCACGTTTGGGACTCACGGCATCACTCGAGCGTGCGCTTACGGCTCAGGGGATTGGCGTTACGGTCTATGCCGAAACGCGTGCGAACCCCACGGTCTCGAATGTGGAGGAGGCGGCGTCCCTGTATCGAGAGCGCGCCTGCCAGGCCATTATCGGTTTTGGCGGAGGATCAGCCATGGACTGCGCCAAGGGCGTGGGCGCACGCATTGCGCAGCCAAGCAAGCCCATCAACAAGATGCGCGGGCTGCTGCGGATTCATCGTCGCCTGCCGTTGCTCATCGCCGTTCCCACCACGGCGGGCACGGGGAGCGAGGTCACGCTTGCGGCGGTAATTACCGATGACGAGACGCGCTACAAGTATCCCATTAACGACTTTGTGCTTATCCCGCGCTTTGCGGCGCACGACCCCGAGTTTACGCGCGGTCTGCCCGCCTCCATTACGGGGCAGACGGGCATGGACGCCCTGACGCATGCCGTCGAGGCGTTTATCGGGCGAAGCACCACGCCCTATACGCGCAAGATGGCGCGACAGGCGGTGCAGCTCATCCACGACAATTTGCTCGAGGCCTATGAGCATGGCGACGACATGCGTGCGCGTCGCAATATGCTTTTGGCGGCGTATAAGGCGGGCGTTGCGTTTACCCGCTCCTATGTCGGATATGTGCATGCCATCGCGCACAGTTTGGGCGGCCGATACGGAATTCCGCACGGTTTGGCCAACGCGATCATCCTGCCGCACATGCTTCGCGCTTATGGTGACGCCGCCGCCCCCAAGCTTGCCGATCTTGCTCGCATGGCGGGCATTGCGCCGGCTACCGCGCAGGACAGTCTTGCGGTCGAGGCCTTTATCGATTGGGTCGACCGCATGAACGAGGCCCTGGGAATCCCCAAATATGTCTCGGGTATTCGCCGCTCCGATATTCCGCAAATGGCGGCCCATGCCGATGCCGAGGCCAATCCCCTGTACCCCGTTCCACTTTTGATGGACCGCTCGGAGCTCGAGCATATGTACGAGGTCGTCGCGGGTGGTATGTTTGAGGACGAGAACTAGGAGGGTGCCATGAACACCGAGGAAATTGCGCGCATCGTCGGCGATCAGCGCGCCTACTTTAAGACGCACGCCACGTTTGATGTCGATGCTCGACGTCGCGCGCTCGTGAGTTTACGCGATGCGGTGCGGGCCCACGAGGCCGATATCGCTCATGCGCTCAAGACCGATTTGGGAAAGTCGCATGACGAGGCCTATATGTGCGAGATTGGCACATCGCTTTCCGAGATTCGACATCAGATTGCGCATGTGGCCCGATGGAGTCGTCCGCGCCTGCGTCCGTGCGACCTCGCTAACGCCGTGAGCGTGTGCAAAACGCAAACCGTGCCCTATGGCGTCACGCTCATCATGGCGCCCTGGAACTATCCGTTTTTGCTGACGCTCGAGCCGCTCGCTGGCGCCCTTGCCGCGGGCAATACCGTGGTCATCAAGCCGAGCGCCTATGCTCCGGCATCGAGCGCGGTGCTCAGGCAAATCTGTGAAGAGGCATTTGATCCGCGCCTGGTGACGGTTGTCGAGGGCGGGCGCGCCGAGAACGAAGCGCTGCTCGATGAGCACTGGGACAAGATCTTCTTTACCGGTAGCGTTCCGGTCGGCAAACTCGTTATGGAGCGCGCAAGTAAAAACCTTACGCCTGTGACGCTTGAGCTGGGCGGAAAGAGTCCCTGCATCGTGGATGCGACGGCAAACTTGAAGGTTGCGGCACGGCGTATCGCCTTTGGTAAATGGCTCAACGTGGGGCAGACCTGCGTGGCGCCCGACTACCTGCTGGTCGATACGCGCGTGCACGACGAGCTGCTGGGCCTCATCAAGGAGGAGGTCCGCCGTATGTTTGGCGAGTATCCGCTCGATAACGAGGACTACGGTCATATTGTCAACGCCAAGCATTTTGCGCGCGTGCGCGGGCTGATCGATCCCGATAAGGTCGTGCTGGGAGGTACCGCGCGCGAGGCCTCGCTCAAGATCGAGCCGACGATTTTGGACGGCGTGTCCCCCAATGACGCCGTGATGCAGGAGGAGATCTTCGGCCCCATTTTGCCAGTGCTGACGTTTGAGAGCCTTGACGAGGCCGAAGCGTTTATTACGGATCGTCCGACGCCGCTGGCCCTGTATATCTTTAGTCAGGATCGCGAGGTTCAGCAGCGCTTTGTGCGCTACGTGCCCTTTGGCGGCGGCTGCGTTAACGATACCATCATGCATCTGGCTACGAGTCATATGGGCTTTGGCGGCATGGGCGCGAGCGGCATGGGACAGTACCATGGCCGCGAGAGCTTCGATACGTTTAGCCACAAGAAGAGTATCGTGAACAAGGCAACCTAGCTGGACGTGCCGTTTCGGTATGCGCCCTACGCAAGCTGGAAGCACAAATTCGTGCGCATGTTTGTGCATTAGAAAAGGGCGCAGGTAATACGAACAAGTGTTCCTATTACCTGCATTTTGCGTTAGACTACTGTTATGGAGCACGGATGGGCCAACTCCCTTTAGAAGGGATTTGGTATGAACGTAAGCGATGTTATTTCGTTATTGGCGTTGTTGATTGCGGCTATCGAACTCGGTCTGTTTATCGGCCGAATGAAATAGCCGCCCCCGCGTAAGCGAAGACGGCCACTTCTCACGATGAAAACGTGTATCGGAGTTGGCAAGACCCGCGGCAACGGGTGCCATCCGTGTTCCTATCTTATCTGCAAGCGTTCTGTCGCGCAAGCGTTGAGGCAACTGGGTGAAAGGCGCGAGTGGGTGAATTTGTGTCCGCACGGGCCCGTAAGCTTCTCAGTACGGTTAAGCGCCGATTTATCCGGCTGTTAGAGGAGCTGCTATGTACGAGCCTTCACGTGTCCTTCTGTCGTTTCATATTGCAGGATTTCAGTATGCCGATGGCGCCTTGGTCCTGGGCGATCTTAAAGCGGGCGATAAACTGGCACTGTGCGCCGAGCGCGATAATCCCCATGATCCCGAGGCGGTTGCGATCTATTACGGCAACACCAAGCTTGGCTATGTTCCGGGAAACGAGGTCGGCCCGCTGTCCTTGATGATGTATTACGGCCATGAGGACGTATTTGAGGCCCGCGTACAACAGGTTGCTCCCGAGCGCAGCCCGTGGCATCAGGTGCGTGTTGGACTCTACGTGGTGGATGCTCGCTAGTCGGTAAGGGAGGCCGCCATGTTTGATGACGATGACCTGTTCGATCTGACAGACGATCCGTTTGAGTGGGATATGCTACTCGATGACGATGAGTTGGAGCAGGACCGCAAAAAGCAAAAGGATAAGAACACCCCGGGAAAAGATTCGAATAAAAAGGACAAGCGCCGCCGCGGGCTGTTCGGCGGGCTCTTTGGATAACCGCCGCATCGCTACGTCTGTATACTTAGCACGAGTTGAACACGTTGCGAAATGAGGGCATAGACGATGATGTGGTTTACCGCCGACCTGCACCTGGGCGATACGAATATCTTGCACGACATGGATCGACCGTTTGATTCGGTCGAGGAGATGAACCGCAAGGTCATCGATGCCATCAATGAGTGCGTGGCTGTGGACGACCGCCTCTATATCTTGGGAGACTTTACCTATCGTTTGCCCCTAGCGGAGGCGGTGCGCCTGCGCGAGCGCATCGAATGCCAGAACGTGACGCTCATCCGTGGTAACCATGACGGCGACTGGGAAGATCCCGACGTGCCGCAGATTTGGGAAGATGTACGCGATTATCTGGAGGTCGCACCCGGTTACGCCAAGGGCCATCGTCTGGTGATGAGCCATTACCCCATGCTCAGCTGGAATGGCAAGGCGCGCGGTGCCATCATGCTGCACGGACATATCCACAGCAGGGGAGACCGCGCCAACGCGCGCAATCGCGATCGCGAGCGCCCCATTTACCGCTACGATGTGGGCCTCGACGCCAACAACTACAAGCCCGTAAGCCGAGACCAAATCCTGAATTTCTTTGGACTGTAGCTCGCAAACCGCCACGAAGGGGACAGGCACCTTTGTGGTGGTTCTGGCGCCGTAGTCATTCTGGTAGCGGCGACTTTTTTGTCCGCGCGGCGCGGTAGAGTGAAGGCGGTTGAAGTTTGCGTCCATCGAGGAGCTGCTATGAACGAGATCAAGTGCCCGCATTGCGGCGAAGTTTTTAAGGTCGATGCGTCCGGCTATGCGGATATCGTCAAGCAAGTACGCGATGCCGAGTTTTCGCGCGACCTGGATGAGCGTGTGAAGGCAGTCCAGCGCGAGGGCGAGCAGGCGCTGGAGCTTGAGCGCTCGCGTTCGACGGCTGCATTGCAGGAGGCAGAGTCTCAGCGCAACGCTCAGCTTGTTGAGCAGAAGAACGCCGCAGCTCAGCAGCTGGCACAAGAAGTCGCCAAGCGCGATGCTGAGCTCGCCGAGCTGCGCGCCAAGCTCGAGGGTGCTGCCGCAGAGCGCGAGAGTGCAAGCCAGCGTGCGGCGGTTGAGGCCCGTTCCGATGCTCAAAAGGAGAATGCCGAGCTTCAGCGCGAGATCGACAATTTACGTGCGCAGTTGGAGCGCAAAGATGATGAAGCCAGGCTTGCCGAGGCGACGGCACGCAATGCTGCTCAAAACGACCTGTCCGCGCGTGACGCTCAGATTGCCGAGCTGCAGGCCAGGCTCGCCGCGGCGGACAAGGCCCAGGAGATGGCGCTTGCCGCTGCCGCGGCAGAGTCGCAGCGTGAGCTCGATGCCGCTCGCAGCGAGGCCGAGCGCGCGCTTACTGACTATCGCGCGAAGGTGCAAGAGAAGTTCTCTGCCGCAAAGGCTCAGTCCGAGCAAGAGGCCGAGGGCCTGCGTGCCCAGCTGCGCGAGCAGGAACTGATGGCAAAAATGAACCTGTCAGAGGCGGTCGCCGCGGCGGAGCGAGAGCGCGATGAGGCACGTGCCAAGCTGACGAGCGAGCTGGCGGTGCGCGATTCTCGCGAGGAGCAAGCCAAGGCGGCACACGAGCTCGAGCTTGCGCAGGCCAAGCGCGCGAGCGATGACCTGATTCGCTACAAGGATGAAGAGATTGAGCGCCTTAAGGACATGAAGGTCCGCCTGTCCACCAAGATGGTGGGTGAGTCGCTCGAGCAGCACTGCGAGACCGAGTTCAACCGTCTGCGCATGACGGCGTTTCCCAACGCGTACTTCGAGAAAGATAACGATGCGTCCGAGGGTACCAAGGGCGATTTTATCTTCCGCGAGTGCGACGCGAGCGGTAACGAGGTCATTTCGATTATGTTCGAGATGAAAAACGAGAACGACGAGACCGCGACCAAGCATAAAAACGAGGACTTCTTTAAGAAACTCGACCACGATCGCCGCCAAAAAGGCTGTGAGTACGCGGTGCTCTGCACGCTGCTCGAGCCCGAGAGCGAGCTCTATAACGCAGGGATAGTCGACGTGAGCTATCGCTACGAGAAGATGTACGTGATTCGCCCACAGTTCTTTATTCCCATGATCACGCTTCTTCGCAACGCCGCCATGGGTTCGCTGCGCTATAAGCAGGAGCTGGCGGAGTACAAACAGCAGAATATCGACGTCACGAACTTCGAAGCCAAGATGGAAAAGTTCAAGAATGATTTCGGTCGCAACTACGAGATCGCGAGCCGCAAGTTCCAAACGGCGATTGATGAGATCGACAAGACGATTAGCCATCTGCAGAAAACCAAGGAGGCGTTGCTGTCCTCCGAGAACAATCTGCGCCTAGCCAACAAGAAGGCCGACGATCTTACCATTCGCAAGCTCACGTGGGGCAACAAGACCATGAAGGCCGCGTTTGACGAGGCGCGTGGGGCTGCGACAGAGACAAACGATGAGCCAGCCGAGGCGGATTCGTATGAGGTCGAGGATACCGAGTAGGGGATAGCGTATCGCGCAAAAAGCGGGGCCGCTGGCGATGTTGCCAGCGGCCCCGCTTCGTTTCGTTCCAGTATGTTCGGCTAGTCCTCGAGCAGGTCCTCGATAAAGCCGACGCGGTAGTTTTTGAAGATGACCTCGCCGCCGTCTTGCGTGGCGTCCAGATCGACATCGCCCATGATGCCAAAATCGTGGTCGCCATCCTCGTCGGCAAAGATCTGGTGCACGTGCCATACGTGCGCGGTCTTCTCGTCGGACTCGTCAATGGAAAACATCGCGGCGCTGCGGGCATCTCCGTCGGTGAGGATTTCCTCGTGCTGCTCGTGGTAAGCGTCGAGTGCTTTTTGCCAGCGGATCTCGCTCATGCCCCAGTCGTCGTCGAGCTCGCCCAGGTCGCGAACATGCTCGCGGGCGGCAAGGGCCACGCGGCGGAAGAGTGCGTTGCGCACCAGCAGCGTGCAGCCGCGGCGGTCCGCCACGACTTCGTCGATGCCCTGCGGCGGTGCGGCGTCGAGGGCTGCCGGGTTGCCGGCGTTCTCCCACTCGTCCACCAGGCTCGAGTCCACCGAACGCACCACAAAGCCCAGCCACGAGATGATGTCGCGCAGGCGCTCGTCGCGCTTCTCGATCGGTACGGTGCGATCGAGGGAACGGTAGGCCTCTGCCAGGTAGCGCAGTAAAATGCCCTCGGAGCGGGCGATGCCGAGCTTTTGAATGTAGCCCTTAAAATCGCTCGCGCTTTCCAGCATATCGCGCAGAACGCTCTTGGGAGAGAGCTGATAGTCGTTGGCCCAGGGCACTTCCTGGCAGTACTTGTCAAAAGCGGCGTCGAGCAAATTCTCGAGCGGCTTTTCGTACGTGACGTCTTGAATGCGCTCCAAGCGCTCCTCATATTCGACGCCGTCAGCCTTCATTTCTGCCATCGCGCGGTCGCGCGCGGCGCGCTCCTGTGCGCGCAGCACCTGCTTGGGATCCTCGAGCGTTGCCTCGACCATTGAGATTAAATCCATGGTATAGGTCTCGCTCTCGGGATCGAGCAGCTCCAACGCGGCAAGCAGGAACGGCGAGAGCGGCTGATCGAGCGCGAAGTCCTCGGGCAGATCGACCGTCAGCGCATAGTCGATGTCTGGTGCGGCGTCAGTCGGGGCGTCGGGTGCGGGCGGCACCTCGGTTCGAACGACGACGCCGGAATCGATGAGCGTGGCGAAGATTTCGTCGGCACGAACCTCGAGCTTGGCCTTTTCCTCGGGCGTTTGTAGGCTTGTCTCGATGAGGTCATGCACGCGGGCGCGGGCGTCGCCGCACTGCTCGACCACGCTAATCACCATGGAGTGTGTGATGCGCAGGCGCGGCTTGAGCGTCTCGGGCTGCGTCTCGATCAGGCGCTCAAAGGTCTGCTTGTTCCAGGTGACAAAGCCCTCGGGGGCCTTCTTCTTTTTAATCTTGCGGAGCTTCTTGGGGTCGTCGCCCGCTTTGGCCATAAGCTTGGCATTCTCGATCTCGTGCTCGGGTGCCTCGGCAATCACCATGCCCTCGGTATCAAAGCCCGAGCGGCCGGCGCGACCGGCAATCTGGTGGAACTCGCGGGCGCGCAGACGACGCATCTTGTAGCCATCGAACTTGGTGAGCGCGGTGAGCACCACGGTGTGGATGGGTACGTTGATGCCGACGCCGAGCGTATCGGTGCCGCAGATGACGGGCAGCAGACCCTGCTGCGCCAAGCGCTCGACCAGCAGGCGATAGCGCGGCAACATGCCAGCATGGTGCACGCCGACGCCGCATCCAAGCAGGCGCTTGAGAATCTTACCAAAGGCCGTCGAGAAGCTCGTGCCCTTGGCCGCTTCCTTGATGGCCTCGCGCTGCTCCTTGCTGGCGATGCCAAAATTGGCGAGTGACTGTGCCGTCGCAAGTGCGGCATCCTGGCTAAAGTGCACGATGTAGAGCGGGGCCTCGCCGCGACGCATCGCGAGCTCGACGGTGCCCTCGAGGGAGGTCGTCACATAGTCGTAGCTCAGCGGTACGGGACGCGGGGCGTCGACGACTAGGTCGCAGGTAGCGCCGGTGTGTTCCTCGAGCGAGGCGGCGATCGCGGTGACATCGCCGAGCGTGGCGCTCATGAGCATGAATTGCGTGTGGGGCAGGGTGAGCAGCGGCACCTGCCAGGCCCAGCCGCGGTCGGGGTCGGCAAAGTAGTGGAACTCGTCCATGGCCACGCAGCCCACATCGGCGTCCTCACCCTCGCGCAGCGCATCGTTGGCAAGGATTTCGGCCGTGCAGCAGATGACGGGCGCCTTGGTGTTGATGTGCGTATCGCCGGTGATCATGCCGACGTTGTCGCGGCCGAGCACCTGTACAAGGTCGAAAAACTTCTCGCTGACCAGGGCCTTGATGGGGGCCGTGTAATAGCAGCGCTTGCCCTGCGCCATGCCCATAAAGAGCATGCCCAGCGCGACGAGCGATTTACCCGATCCGGTCGGTGTGCCTAAAATGACGTGATCGCCGGCAGCCAGGTCCATGAGGGCCTCTTCTTGGTGGTCCCACAGCTCAATGCCGCGATCGCTCGTCCATTCAAAGAAGCGTTCGAAGGCTTGATCGGCCGTGAGCCATGGCTCGGGCTCGCTGCCGTCCTCGGGCTCCCACCAGGTGGGGGAGAGCGCGCCGAGCGAGCCAAACTCGGCTTCGGTTCCCGTGCCGCCCGAGAATGAGCTGGCGGCCCCGGCACCGGAAACGGTGCTGGCAGCGGTATCTGTCGTGGTCTGTGCCATGTGGTTGCTTTCTCTCGCGATTGTCCGCCAACTATTATGGCGTAGCGGCGCCGCGGGGTGCCAGCGCGCGAGAAAATGCAGGAAATGGGCGCTTGAAGTTAGTGCTCTTGCGGCAGACGCTTCTTGCCCTTGCGGGCGCGGTTTTTAAAGTTCTCGACGGCCTCTTCCATGCCGAGGGGCACATAGGTAAGCTCATCGAGGTTATCGGGCAGGTAGCAGGCAAGGCTTTGCTCCTGCGCTCGGCCTGCTGCGAGTTGCTCTTCGGTAGGCTTCTCGCCGGGTGTGGCACAAATGCCGTAGGCGACAGCACCCATCTCGCGCGTGCGGCACTCGTACTCGGTCTCGGGATGCTCGGGATGGTCGCGGCGGACGTCGTCACTAACCCAAAGCGTGCCGTAGCCGGCCGCGGCAAACTGCCCCAGGGCGTAGTCGCGCAATGGCTTGCTGTCGGTTCGCAGCGTGACGGTGGCGCCGGCTGAAAAGAGCGGGCGATAGAGCATCAGATGGTCGACATGGACGAGTCGTTTTTTGGCGTACTTGGCCTTGGGCTGCGGCGTGGGAAAGTTAACGGTGATGGCATCGAGCTCGCCTGCGGCAAACAGCTGCGGCAGCGATGTGGCGCCTCGGGGCAGGACGAGTGCGTTGGTCAGTTCCTGCTCGCAGATTTTCTGTGCGGCATAGGCGATGCAGATGGGCTCCTGGTCCATACCGACAAAGAGCGTGTTCGGCTCGCGGGTGGCGCGCTCTACCAGGTACGTTCCCTTGCCACAGCCAAGATCCAGGTGAAGGTGTTCGAAGGGCTTGCTGCCAACTGGCGCGCAGGCCTCGCGCCAATCCCCGGCATATGCCTCGGGGTTCGTCTCAATCGCATCGGCGTAGCGCTCCAAGCGCTCCTCGAGCACAAAGTTCTTAGGCGTGCGAACGTGGACGGCTCCCATGAGGCTCCTTGGTCATAAGTATGGAACGCATAACTGCGCGTTCCGTCAATGGGTTGAAAAAAGGTGGGCATAGTTTGCCCGAAAGATGCGGTGCGGCTCGGCGGCGAGTCGTCGGTGCCTACAGACGCTTGAGAATCACATAGCGGTTGAGCTCGCCGCTACGACCGTCAGCATGGAAACGCTCAAGCTCGCGCACGGGGACCTCGCCGCTCTTGTAGAACGTACGCACGCCGCGCACCAGGTCGGTGATCTGCTGATCGTCAAAGTGATGACAATAGCGGTAGGCGTGGCGGTCGTTTTGCCAGCCAATGAGGTGGTCGCCGGCTTCAAACTGCACGGAATCGTAACCCTCAAACGGCGGGGTGAGCTCGGCGCGGGCTTCGGCTCGAACGGCCTTGCGCGCCATGCGCTCGTCGTTCATAAACTCCCAAAAGCTGATGGCGATGATGCCGCCTGGGCGCGTTTGCCGCACCAGGGCGTCGAGCACGCGTACGCGGTACTCGCACGACGGCACGTGGTGCATAAAGCCAAAGCAGACCGAGATATCGGCGAGCGGGGCGTCGAAAAGCACGTTGGGCGTCTCGGCGGGGTTGAGCTTCATGAGGGCGTCGAGCACGTCGAGTTCCTGGAAGTGCAGGTTGGGAATGCGCAGGGCGTGACCGTGCGCATCGATAGCCAAATCCTGACACGAGTCAACACCATAGAACTCAAACGGGCAGCTGGCATCTGCCGAGGGGTTTGCGCCGTCGACGCCCTTGGCGGCAAGTGCGCCGCCGGCGGCAAAGTTCTCGAATCGCATATTGCCGCAGGCAAGATCGAAGACGCGGACGGGATGCTCGATCGTGGCGACGTCGAGCTGTTCGAGCGCGATATCCATGGTGCGCACCCAGCCGGGCCACGGGGCCTGGCGCGTATCGGAAAAGGAAGCGGAGTGCTCGCGATAGAACGTATTGTTGAGCTGGATGAGCGATGAGGCGAAATCGCGGTTCACGGCGCGGAACTCCCTCCGTTGGCGGTGCGGAATAAACAGTACGACCATACTACCGTTAACGCCGCAACGGGGACAACCGAGCCGTGGGTCATTGCTTTGTTTGGACACATTTCCGCAGCTCATATGTGCCCGCAACCGCCGGTTGTCAAAAATCTCACTAGAATAGGTGGCATGCTTTTGGCGGTGGCGGATAGATTTTTAACTGTGCAAGGCGCCTTAAGAACAAAAACGGTCCGGCGGCACGGCTGGCATCACAAAGGAGGAACCATGAATGTAGAAACTGCGCAGCGGCTCGCCGACCTTCGCCGCAGCAAGGGCTTTAGCCAAGAAGGGCTGGCGCGAAAGCTGGGGCTGTCGCGCCAGGCGGTCAGTAAATGGGAGCGTGCGGAGAGCTCGCCCGATACCGAGAACCTGATCTCGCTCGCCAAACTCTATGGCGTGAGCCTGGACGAGCTGCTCAATCCGAGCGACGAGATCGAGGACGATATCGAGTTTGAGAACGAGGACCGCGCCCGTCAGCGCGAGGCCGAGGCGGCAGAGCGTGCTCGCACCCATGAGGCGGCGGCACGCGCCACGGAGGCAGCTACGCAGGCAAGTGATGCCGCAGCCAAGGCGGCGCAGGCGGCAAGCTGGAGTGCGCAGGCCGCCAATGCCGCTACGGCGCAGGCGACGAGTGGCACCGCGGTTGGCTCGACTCCGGTGAAGGGCCCGTTCCAGTCGTTCCCGTATTGGGCCGTGTGCTGGCTGCTGTTCTTTTTGCTGATGTTCCTGTTTGGTGCCGGCCCCTTTGCCGCGCTGATCTTCTTTACGATTCCCATCTATCACTGGGTGGCGCGTGCGCTCGATGGTGATTGGGCGCGCGGGGATATTCAGGTTGGTCCGGCGTCGGTGGCGATCAAGGCCCAGGGGAAGGATGCTTCTGCGGAACCCGATGCTGACGTGGCTACCACGACCACCGCTGAGCCATGTGCCAAAGAGGGTGACGAATGATGAAGCTTTCGCATGAATCCAAGGTACGCCTGGGTGTTGGCATCGGAGCGTTTGTGCTCATTGTTGGGCTTGTCTTTGGCGTTTCGCGGACATTGATTCATTTTGATGGTCCGTGGGATCTCGACGATGTTGTATCCGGCTTGTCTGGTATGGACGATGCGCTTGACGAGGACGATCTTTTGGATAGCGGTAACTATTCCGCTCGGCCTCAACAGCTTTCGAGCGAAACGTTTGATGCCGACGCGTTCACATCGCTTGATTTGGACGTGACGTCGGGCACGGTCGAGGTCAAACACGTCTCCGGCGGGCCAGTGCGCGTAATTGAAAGCGGTCGCGTGGCAACGGGGACCGTTGCCTTCGATGCGGCAACCCAGAACCTGGCCGAAATCAAGGGTTCTACGCTCAAGATTCGCCAGTTCGATTGCGATGACGAGCGCGCCATTGACCGCACGGTTACCGTCGAACTGCCGCGCGATGTTGCCGATAACATGGTGGGCATCACAGCGAATGTGGGATCGGGTGATCTGACGGTCGCGGGCATTGCGTGTCATGACCTCAACCTGACTTTGGACTCGGGAGACGTCGAGTTTACGGGTACCGTGACCGATACCCTGAATGCCGAGGTCGGTTCGGGCGATGTGACGTTCGAG
Organism: uncultured Collinsella sp.; assembly: GCA_958421035.1. Classification (GTDB taxonomy): domain Bacteria; phylum Actinomycetota; class Coriobacteriia; order Coriobacteriales; family Coriobacteriaceae; genus Collinsella. The sequence goes on from CATZKS010000005.1 coordinate 32,777, forward strand.
CTCTACCAGGCCCCCGCGAAGTCGATGGACGTGAGCGTGGGTTCGGGCGATGTGGAGATGACGGTTCCGAACTCGACGGGCTTTAAGGCGAGCCTCACCTTGGGCAGCGGCGACTTCGAGAGCGATTTCCTTCCGCTTGGCTACGACGGCGAGACCGTTTTGAATCTTGAATTCGATAACGGCGATAAGTCTGCCACGTATCGTTTTGAGGTCGGTTC
>CATZKS010000006.1 GCA_958421035.1 uncultured Collinsella sp.
AAGCCGCACCGGCTTCAGTGGCATACCGAGATCCGGGGAAGTGTGGGAGCAAAGCGGGCTGAATCTACCATTCCCGAAATCTTCCTTGCTCCATGGAGCGGGCAACGGGACGTCCGCGTATTTGCTTCGCAAATCCGCACCGGCTTCAGGCGAGCCCCTCAGCCTCACGAAGCCGCGGGGGAAGACTTTGTTGAATTGGCCGTCCCCATGTCTCCCGCACTCGATGGAGCGGACAACGGGACATCCGCGTATTTGCTTCGCAAATCCGCACCGGCTTCAGGCGCCTGTCGGCGCCTTCGCCTGCTCGCTACAAACGCTTCGCGTTTGCTTAACGCTCGCACCCTGGCGGGTTCGAGTCCCGGCGCTTGGTAGTAAAAGGCACGGCAACGTAACGCTGCCGTGCTTGTGCTTTTTACTGGAGCGGGCAACGGGACTCGAACCCGCGAGTGTCAGCTTGGGAAGCTGATGCCTTACCACTTGGCGATGCCCGCATATGTGGGGGATAGTATAACGCGGTTGTCTTGTTCGATACAAGGGTGTCGATGCTTGTTTTAGCTGTGGAGAATCGTTTAAAAACCGCGCCAATTGTGGAGATGAGGACCTTTATCTTTCTTTTCTTACCATCTTCTACCTGCATTTTTATCTGATTGTTGTATTTGAGCTCGATTTGTCAGAAATCGGGCAAGCTTTTGGTCAGGCTCCGGTACTTACCCGCATGAACCTCGGGGGTAGCCTCATCCTACGCGTCGCAACCTCCCCATGCGGCGCACGAGGGATAAGGAGCAGCCATGTCCAACGCACCCACGCACTCTGTCCACAGCGCAATCGCAACAGGTCCGCTGCTCCTGCTCCTCTTCCTGCTTTTCGGCTGCCTGACACCGGGAGCCGCATTTGCCGTCGATGGCTACGATCAGCTCGGCTTCCGCACTATTAGCGATGATTGTGGGCCCTTCTTCATCGGCAAGTATGAAGCTCAAGACGCCTCGATTGCCTACTGCATGAACCAGGAGCGCCCCGGCCCCACCAAGCCGGGCGGCCCATGGCTCAACTTTGATCAAGGCTGGGTGTGGCTCGACGACGAGTTCGCGGCAATCGTTTGTCACGGATATCCTACCGCCACGTCGTTTGGCGGTTACCATCTTTCACCCGATCGCGCCCGCGCCGCAACCCAGCTTGCCGTATGGATGCTCAACGGCACTACCCATGTCGACGGTACTTACTCTTACACGACCGCTCAGGGCAAAACCAAGAGTGGGCACTTTACCACTGACAATGAAGTCGTGGCGGCGGCGCGGTGGCTCCACGACAGCGCAAAATCAGGAAGCATCAAAGCCGCTCCGCACCGCGCGCGACGCTATCTAGGAGCCGTATCGGGCGGCAGCAAACGTCAGGACATGCTCTATGTACTGCCGGCGGTCTCTGTTTCCTTCAAAAAACAGTCTGCAAACGCCGCCATTACCAGCGGAAACAATACTTATCAGTTTGCCGGGGCAACATTCGATGTTTTTGAGAGCACCAGCGGCGCGCATGTCGGCACCATCCAGATGGACAGCAACGGTCGGGCGCAAGCAACACTTCTGCCCAACACGGCATACTACCTAGTTGAAACGAAGGCGCCGGCCGGCTATGTCCCCCGTCGTGATCGCATCGCCTTTACCACGGGGAATGACGGTGGACAGGTCGCCATTGATGAACAGCCCGGCACCATCAACCTGCGTATCGTAAAACTCGATGCCGCGACGAATGCCGGCCCCCAGGTGGGATCTTCACTCGCAGGAGCAGAGTTCACGTGTGTGTCGCAATCAACCCCTGGATGGGCGCAGATCCTCACGACCGACGAAAGCGGTCGGGCTACCCTCGTCGATGTCCCCTTAGGAACCTTTACCATCTACGAATCAAAAGCCCCCGAGGGCTACCTGCCATCCAACGACAGCTGGACCTATACCGTTGGAGCCGACCAGCTCGGCGATTCAGGCGTAGTCGAGATCGAATCTCGCATTTCCGATATCCCCATTGCGTTTGACCTTGAGATTTCCAAATTCAAGGATTACGGCAATAGCGACCAATCCGGCCTGGAGCAACCGGCGGGTGGTGTTGTCTTTGAGGTTGTCAGCAACAGTTCTCAGCAGGTTGTTGGCACACTGACCACAAACATCTATGGCTTTGCCTCCACCAAAGATCAGCCCGAAGCATGGTTCGGCACAGGCAAGCGACCCGCCGGTGTCCACGGAGCTGTCCCATACGACCGTGCCGGCTACACGATTCGCGAGGTTCCGGAAACCGTCCCCGAGGGTTTTAAACGTGCAGGGGAATGGACCGTCGGGGCCAATCAGATTTCCAACGGCGCCGAGCTTCAATATATCGTGGACAACCACGCGCTGTCGACGCATCTCCAGATTGTAAAACGCGATGCCCAAACAGGCGCTTCTGTTCCACTAGCCGGATTCACCTTCCAACTCCTCGACAGCAATCACGAACCTGTCTCACAAACTTGCTGGTATCCAGCACATAACGTAATGGACACCTTTACGACTGACGCGACCGGGACCGTCACACTGCCCGAATCGCTCGTGCCGGGCACCTATTATGTACGCGAAACCTCGGCCAAAGAGCCCTATCTTGTCGGCGAGGAGATCGAGGTAAACATACCCGCCGACATGAACCTAACGCCCGTTGCAATCGCCTCGTATTATGACCACGCCGCGACCGGAAACATCAGGATCGTTAAAACCGATGCCGTAGACGGCAGCAGCCTCGCGGGCGCCGTCTTTGAGATCCGTGCCTCGGGTGATATCGTGCGCCCCGACGGTAGCATTGCCGCGCTCGACGGTGAGACTGTCGCTACCGTCACGACGGATGAAACTGGAGAAGCACGCGCGGACGACCTCCCGCTGGGATCTGGCACCGCACGCTACGAGGTTGTCGAGACTCAAGCGCCGGCAGGCTTCTTACTCGATCGGACATCCCATATTGTCGACCTTACTTATGCCGACCAGAAAACACCCGTTGTAGAAGCACGGCTTAACGTATCCGACGATTACACCAAGGTTGATATCTCCAAGGTCGATGCAAGCGGTGAGCAGGAAGTGGAAGGCGCACAGCTCACCTTATATGGTCCCGATAAAACCGAAATAGACTCCTGGACCTCATCCGACAAGCCGCACCGCGTCGAACATCTTGCACCTGGCACCTACTCGTTGCGCGAAATGATGTCTCCGCGGACCTATGACCTTGCCGAGGAGATAACGTTTGAAATAAAAGATACGGGAGAAGTCCAATCCGTCGCGATGAAGGATGCGCCCATCGAGATCAAGGGGCAGGTCGACAAGCGTCAGGAACTTGTCCAACCTATCGAAAAGGGCCTGTTGGCTAACGGCGATGGTAAAAACCGCGCCACGACGCAAACCAATAGTGATGGGCTTTTCTCCTATACCATCGATGCTCGAAACGATTCCGCTACTTGGGTTGATGAGTTTACGATTACCGATGATCTTGAGTGCGCCAAAGACGGCACGGCGAGATTCATCTCAATCGAAACCCCCGTCGCCATCGGCGACCTCAACGGTCTGTGCAACGTATGGTATCGCACGACGCCGTTGGACTCGACAGACGTCGATGAGCCGGCAAGCGCGACACTTGACGATGGGCACGAAAATCCTTGGCTTGAGTCCGACGAAGTAAAAGAGAGCCTGGGTGAGGACTGTCGCCTCGTCGATTACGACGGTTGGCACCTCTGGAAGGCGGATATCTCGACCACGGAATCCACCACACTCGAGGCGGAAGAGCTCGACCTTGCATCCAATACCGTCGTAACGGGCATTCGAATTGAATACGGTGCGGTAGCCGCCGACTTTACGACTCGAAGCGATGCGGATTCTTGGACCCGCGATGATCTCAAAGATGAGCACGACGACCTTGACGATGCCAAAGCAATCCTTGGTGCAGACGCTCGGGGCGCAGTCGTGCACATGCAGGCAACATCGGCTTATACGCCCCAAACCGCACTCACCAACAGCGCACGCGTCGATCTTTGTCGCAACGGCGGCGGCGATAAACTTGAGTCACATGACGAGGACTGTGTCATTCAACGCTGTACCCTACCGCAGGACCTACCGGCAACAGGACCAGTTCCCATCGCCGCTTGCATCACCGCGCTCCTGACCTCGGGTGCCGCAGCCCTATGGTTCGCTCGCCTTAGGTCGATCCCAAAGAAGCGCTAGCGCGATGAAAAAGCGGGCGAGCCAGTCCCCTGGCTCGCCCGCTTTCAATCATTCAAATCGCCGTATCTACTCTGCAGACGAAGATCCACCATCAACGATTGCCTGCTCGGACTCAGGAATCCCATCGGCACCCGTGCTCTGTTCTTGCTCCACCTCTTCGCTGATTGCGGAGGCGGGGGTCGAGCCCTTCGCACCCACGATGTAGGCAGCCCCAAATCCTAACGCAATGGCAATCAAGGTCAAAATCACGTAGACAGGCCAATGGCGCTTAATATACGAAAACACGTTGACTCCTTAGAGCTCCGTCTACGAACGGCGGATAACCTCGGTCACGACCTCGGATACCGTGGCAATGTTCGTCGGGTTGACATTGTGGGGCAGGTCGTCCTCGGTACGAGCGCAAGCCAGACGCGTGCCGTCCACGCCGGCGATGGTGAGGGCTCGGCGGCTCGCCTCGAGCGCGGCATAGGCATCGGTCTTGGCATAGGGCATCTCGAGCGCGCCACAATCGACATGGAACGACTTGCAGACCTTGCTGACCAGGTTCATGATGCGGCGATCGCCCTTGAGCAGTTGTTGTTCGCCCTCGACCGTCACAACCGAAAGCCTACCGGCGCCGACGGATTCAAGATTGATAAAGAATACGCCGCGGAGCTTATCGCGATGCGAAGCCAAGAAGGCCTTCATGCCGGCGCCATCACAATCCGAGGCGCCCGTTGCCACAAACCAGATATCGTGACCAAGCAGCTCATCATCGCCCATAGAGGCGACAGCCGAGAGCATATCTTCGGAAGAAGCGCCATCGGAAGACGTAGCGCCACCCTTCCAGCCATCGTTATCGTCCTCGAAGTTATCCCACGAACCGATACCGCGACCGGACTTCTTGGCATCGTAATCGTCTTCGACGCCCAGCCAGTCACTCATGCTGTCCTGCTCGTTTTTCTTTTTACGACCGAACAGGCCACCCAGGCCGCGCTTACGAGACTTGGGTGCCGCCGGGGCGGGAGCCGAAATGGTCTCGATCGGCTGCGCGCCCGACGCAACGGGCACAGGAGGCGCAACGGGTGCCGATGTGGGTTCGGGACCTTGGGCGGTAGCAAAGGGGTCGTTGACCTGGGCAGAGGGATCGGGAAGGTCGAACAGCGACGTGCGAGACGCAACGTTTGCCTGCTTCATAGACGGCAGCGACGGATCGGGGACCGAAGCCAGCGGAGACGAGGAAGGTGCAGGCGACGGTGCCGACGACGGATCGGGAACATTCATCTGCGGACGCGGCGATGCTTGGGAGGAAATCTGGGCCATAAGGGAATCGACCGTTTCGTCCTGGGTGGGAGCGACATTGGCAACCGTGGCACCGGAACCACTCGGGGTCGGCATGGTGAAAATCTGCGTGGAGTAAGGCCTCGACTCATCCGTTTCGAGAGTCTCGGAAACCGCAGGCACTTCCTCCTGCTCGGCCTCGGTCGAATCAGCTTGCTCGGCTGCCGCGTATTGCTCTTCGCCAGAGTTGGCCTCGACGGGCTCGTCCTCGGCAGCATCAATGGGCTCGTCATCGTCCACCGCGTCGCCCTGTTCATCGGAAACAGGAAGGGACTCGGCAATCGCGGTGCCCTGCTTTTCAAACGTTATCGTGGAATCGAACTTCGCGGCATCAAACGACATGGTGCTATCGACGTGCTGCTGAGCCTCGAAAGACGTTGTTGCCTCAACAACATCCGCGGACGTCGGTTGCTGGGACTCAAAGGACGTTGTAGCTTCGGCGGCGTCGACGGGCACGGACTGCACAGCCTCGTTCTGCTCGAACTCTTGCGCCGCGAGCTCACGTGCCACCTCGGCTGCCTGCTGCTGAGCGATAGCCTCCTGCTCGGCAGCCTCGCGTGCGGCAGCGCGCTTCTCCTCGAAATCGTCGACAAATTTCTTGCCCTTTGCAAGCGCACCCTTAAAGAAGTTGGAAGCGCTGGCGCCAATCGAAGAGAACGCGGATGCAATATCGGCATGGGGCGTTGCCGCGGGAATCTCGGCCGAGAAATCAGTATCGCTCTCGTAAGACACGCGCCTCGGCTGTTCAACGTAATCGTCGTCAGACTCGTCCGCAACGTCTTGCGCCGGCGCGGCGGGAGCCAAAATGTCCAGTCCTGCCGCGGGATCGATCGCGGACACCGCCTCGGGCTCGGCAACGGCAGCGGCAACCGCGGCAGACTCATCATCCACAGTGACAACGGGCGCAGGCTCGGGCTCAAACGTCGGCTCCTCGCCCTCCTCGTAATCGAGCGTGCAGGACTCGGGAAGCATTCCGAGCGCACGGATGGCATCCGAACCAAAGCGGATGTTGCCGGCGGCGTTGCGATAGAGCTTGGGCTCGGGCTCGACCGCGGCAGGTTCCTCCGCCGACTCGGCAGCGGGAACCTCGTCATTGAACTCTTCGGCCTGGACAGCCTGATTCTGATCCTCGGGCACGATAGCGCCGATCAGCGTCTCGTCGGCAGATGCACCCTCAAAGCCCTCGATCTGCTCGTCGAAAGCCTCACCCTGTTCGGGCTCGGTCTGAGCGTTGGGAGCAATCGGCTGACCGAATTCGTCCTCGGCGTAGGTAGGCTCTTCATACTCGATGGTGTTGCCGTAGTCGTTTTGCTGCTGGGCCGCGGCATATTCCGCCGCTGCGCGCGCCATTTCCTCGGCACGACGCTTCTGCTCCCCAAAATAGGTATCGAACGGAACATCGTCGGGAAACTCGTTTTCGCCCTGGAAGGGAGCAACGTTGTCCATAACGCCGAGCATAGCGGCGACAGAAGACTTGTTGCACACCGCGCCGGACGTATAGGGAAGAATGTGGCGGTTAGAGATGATGTTTGCCGCGTTGGCAAGCGCAACGAGGGAAGCGAGGATCGCGACAATCCACAGCAGAACCTTGAGCGCGCCGGGGAGCGGCAGGATGCGCAGGATGGCAACGGCAGCGGGGGCAACCGTGGCAACGGGCAACAGCTTGGCGATGAGCGCACGATACGAAGCATAGGGCTCGCGGGCGAGCAGCTCAGCACGGGGAGAGTCGTAGTGTGCGACAACGACCACCGGGCGGTTGCGCGGAGACGCGAGCGGGCCCGAGGCCTTGTGGTAGGCGATGACATTTTGGCTCACGCCCGTCTTGCCCAGGCGCGAAACCACGGGATGCCCTGTGCGCTCGAGCACGTAGAGCACGGCACCGACAATAGCCAGCAAGGTGCCGACCAAGCCGATACCGCCGCCGATGCCCATCAGCAGGGCGCCGGCAAACGCAAGAATACCGGTAACGGCAAATGCCAACCTACTGGGCGCCGGGGCATTGAACTCCTGAACCTCGGGGTCAAAGCCGTGGTTGCTGAAGATCTGAGCGATATCTTCGGCAGCCAAGCGCTCTTCTTCGCTGCATGCCGGCGTAATGCCGGTGTTCTGCAGCAGGTGGTTAATATAGTTCTGGGTGTTCGCCATGTGCGCTCCACATCCATAATCCGACAAATAGGCCCAATGCATGCACATTAGAACCGTATATAGTCGAAAGTATACCCCGAGCGAGCGCAAACGACCGAATTCGGGCCATCTTAACGCCCCGAGCGGACAAGGATATAGCCTAATCTCCATATCGGACTAAAATCATGGCAGCAAACCACCTTCTCATGCGAGGACTCTATGACGGCAAGCGACACGACCGAGACAATTAAAAAGGGAAATTCGGAGCCCAGTTTCGATAAAACGGCTCAGCGCATCCTCAATCTTTTCTTTGTGCTCAATAGCTCCCCCGAACCGCTGACGACCGAGCAGATCGTCTTGGATTCTGACCTGGGATATGGCTCGGGCAATATCGACTCGGATAAGCGCAAGTTTCGACGCGATCGTGACAAGCTGCTCGAACGCGGCATCTTAATCAAGGAGGTCCGCCCCACCGGCGCGCAGGAGACCGAGGAAAGCTCGTGGACAATCGACCGCGAGCACACGTTTGCGGCAGGCGGCCTCATTACCGCAGACGACGCCGATATCCTGCTCAACGCCATCGACCAGACACTAGCGGCCGGCTCATCCACTTTTGCCGCACCGCTTGCCGATATTCGCTCCAAGATTGCCTATCTCACCGGCAGGACGACGGTAGACGAGGCGCCGATCAGCCGCTCTCCCACCGTCGATGCGGTTTGGAGCGCCTTTGCCGAGCGTTGTGCGCTGCGATTTTTATATCAGAACGGACGCGGCGAGCAGAAAGAGCGTACCGTCCGCGTCTACGGCATGTTCGAGCGCGAGGGCGTGGCGTATTTCTGCGGCCTCGACAACGCCACCGACGACATCAGGACATTCCGCTGTGACCGTATCGTTCGCGCTTGGCGTCCTTCGAAGGCCTACGCCATCCCTGCGGACTTCAATCTCAACGACTATCTGTTCTTTGAATTCGATTTTGCCGACCGACCGCCCGTTGCAGCTACGTTCTCGTTCGCCCCTCAGACGCAGATCGATATGATCAACGGCCTCACGCGTGGGCGAGGTGAGCTCGCACACACCGATGCAGGATGGACCTGGACCGTTGACGTGCGCGACCTTGAAGCCGCCGCCTCATTTTGCATGGCCCACGCCATGGACGGCATGAGGCCCATGGCCCCCAAATCGCTCAAGCAGGCGTGGAACCACCTCATCGAAAGGACGGTGCACGAGTATGCCCGTGCGTAAACTCACCAGCGAGCAGAGACTCTCGCGCGCCATCGACATCATGGAGGCCCTCTACGCCGCCGGCGAGAGCGGCATGACACGAACCGAGATTTGCAGTCGCTTTGGCATCACGGGGGTGTCGCTCGACGAGATTCTCGAGATCGTCTCGACGCTCGCGGACCGAGAATCGGGCGCGCGTATCATCTGCGAATGCCGCGGCGAGCGTGTGGTCCTCACCGGTGACGCCGGGCGTGTGCTACCGCTGCGCCTGAGTGCCGCCGAGGGCGCTGTGCTCAACCATGCACTTGAATCGTTGGGGATCGAGCCGCAGACGGCAGCTCGGATTCGACATGCCCTTCTACCCGAAGAGCTCGGCTATAACCAGCGCGTCCTTGACACCGTCAACCACGGGTCGCACTGGCAGCAGCTGAGCTGCGCCATTCAGGACGGCGTTCGCTGCCGCATCTCGTATCGCTCGATGGACGATGCACGGCCACGCGAGCGTCTGGTCGACCCCTTGCGCATTACGGCAAACGGCGACCAAACATACCTGATTGCCTGGGACATCGCGGTCGATGAGCAGCGCACCTATCGCATGGATAAAATCGAGGGACTCGCCTTGACGGAAGACTCCGTCGTGCCTCACGCACCGGACGTCGCATCCCTCCACGATTCCCTTGCCCGGACGCAGCGTAGTGCAAAGCTCTTGATGCCATTCGATATGGCGGAGCATCTGGACTGGGCCGGCATCACCCTAATCGAGCGCAGCGGAGCAGACATGGCAACGGTAACCGTGCATTACGGCTCCGAGCGTTGGCTACTGAGCCAGATAATTGCAGCGGGCGGAGCCATCCACATCTTGGATGACCCCGCCCTGTCAAAGCGTCTGTGCGATATGGCAAAAACCCTCGTCTGTCCGCTTTAGCGCCGCCGCTCGTGGCGTGCGCGCCACAGTTGCAGATAGTGCCCGATCTGCGCCGATTCGATGCGCTGGTAGGAGCTCGTGGGCAGCGACGTTAAGAACTTCTTTCCGTAGCCCTTCGTCACCAGGCGCGGGTCGGCCAGAATCAGCACGCCGCAATCGGTCGACGAGCGGATAAGGCGGCCGGCCGCCTGCTTGACCTCGAGCACCGCCTCGGGCAGCGAATAGCGCGCCCAAGCGCGGTCTTCGCGCAGGTTGCGCTCGCACGAGAGCGGGTCCGTAGGGCTCGAGAACGGCAGTTTGGGAATGATGACGCAGCGCAGCGTCTCGCCGCTGGCGTCGAATCCCTCCCAAAAGGCCTTAAGAGCAAAAAGCGACGAGGTCGGCTCGTTGATAAACCGGTCGCGCAGGCGACGAGGAGATGAGTTGCGCTGCTGGCAGTTGAGCTCCAGGCCCGCACGGGCCATCTTGGGCTCAACGCGGGCGTACAGGTCTTCCATGTCGCGCCGATTGGTGAACAGTGTGAGCACCGATCCGCCCATGGCAAGATGGGCGTCGACCAGCACGCGCTCGAGCGCCGTAAGATAGCTCTCACGATCGCGCGGATCGGGGATATCGCCCGCAACGACTACAGCCATGTTCGAATCGAAGTCGTAGCTCGAGTCCAAGTGCAACGATGAGGATGTTGAAGCACCGATGCGATCGAGGCCGACCGCGTGGTTAAAGTGTTCAAAGCTTTTGGACACTGTCATGGTCGCCGAGGCAAAGATAGCCGTGTGAACCTCGGGCAGCCACTCGGTTGCCAAGGCCTCGCCAATGTCGATGCGCTCTGCGGTCATTGACTCTCCGCCGGCGCGCAACCTGCGATTGACCTGCAGCGAATACACGTAGTGTTCATCGGTGCCATCAATGATGAGTTTGAGGTTCTCGGCCAGCTCGTGCAGGCGGCGCGAGATATCACCCAGGTCGACAACAACCTCGGGCTTGTCGGCGGCGACGGCTTGCACCAGCGCATCGACGCTCTTGTCAGCTTGTTCCAATGCGTCGATGGCAGTGTAGGCCGACTGTAAGAAATCATGCCAGTCGTCAGATTCGCGCAACTCGGGGCCAATCCATAGATTGGCATTGTCATAACCCCCACGGGCACGACGGCCGAGCTCGCGAACGCCATCGAACACGTCGGCGATTGCCATGCTCGCGCGCGCAACCGTCGACGTCGCCTTGGCAGTAAGGCCCAGATAGAGCGTAGAGCCCTCAGAGGTTGCCAAATCACGGGAGACCTGGCTTAGCGCACCGGTGCTCGAGCCACCCAGGCGCTCAAACAGAACGCGTGATTCGTCCGCCGACACCACGCGCGCCCACTGACGGCGCGCCTCGCGCTCGATAGAATGGGCCTCGTCGATTACCCAATGACGAATCGGAGGCAAAATCCTGCCCTCGGCCGCAACGTTGCGGAACAGCAGGGAATGGTTGGTGACCACCACATCGGCATGCGCCGCACGACGGCGAGCGCCGTGGACCAAACATTTATCAGGGAAAAACGGGCAGAGCCGACGAGCACACTCGCGCGAGGCCGTCGTAAAGTCGGGGCGGTTGACGCTGCGCCACCGAATGCCAAGTGAGTCGAGGTCGCCATCGGCTGATTGGCAAACGTACGCCATAATGACCGCGACCGCCGTGAGCGTGTCCGCCGGATCGCGCTTGGTGGTAATCTCGACCTGGCCGCGGCTCATGCGCTCAAGCTTGCGCAGGCACGGATAGTGGTCATACCCCTTGAGAGCGCAAAATGACAGACCACCTTCCAGTTGCTCGGCAAGTTTTGGAAGCTCATGGTACATGAGCTGGTCGGCTAGATTGTTCGATTTGGTCGCAATACCAACCGTGATGTTGTTACGGCGTGCTGCCTCGGCAAAAGGCACCAGATAGGCCATCGATTTGCCGACGCCTGTGCCCGCCTCAATTACACGATGAGTGCCCGTGACCAGCGCATCGCGGACCTCGAGCGCCATCGCGATCTGCTCATCACGCGGCTCGTAGGTGGGGTACATGCGATTGACCAGGCCACCTGGCGCATAGTCTGCCTCAATCTCCTCACGACTCGGCATCTTGAGGACCGGCAGTTCGTCGGCGTCCACCCGATCGTCGGCGCGATCGGCCTTGAGAACGTCAGCACGAGCGGCGCTGAGAGAGAAGATAGAACCAGGGTTCTGCCCTGCCAAGAATGAGAAGATAGGACGATAGGACCAAGGCACATCCGGATGCATGTCGGCTAGGCGCGCCATGAGGCCCTGGGGCAAGTCGGTGAGCGCCACGAGCAACACGCGCCATACGCCACACAGGGCGTCGACGTCGGCATTGGCACGGTGTGATACCGAGTCACAGCCAAACAGATCGGCCATAAAAGACAGCTTGTGCGAGGCCAGGCGCGGAAGCGCGATTCGCGACAGCGCCAGCGAATCGATCCAAATATCGCTCACGTTGACGCCGCCTTTGACCGACTCGATAAACGAGCGGTCGAACGTGGCGTTATGTGCGATCACCGGGCAACCACCGACAAAATCGGCGAGAGCGGCGACGGCCTCAACGGCCGACGGGGCATCTGCCACATCGGCATTTGTAATGCTCGTGAGCTCGGTAATCTCGGCGGGAATCAGCTGCTTGGGATGCACGAAGGTATCGAAACGGTCGACGATCTCGCGGCCCGAAAGACGGGCCGCCGAGATCTCGATCAGTTCATTGTCCTGCACCGAAAGACCTGTGGTCTCGGTATCGAGGACAATCACATCTTCCTCGATAAGACCAAAGGACTGCGTTTTGGCGCGTTCGGCAAGCGTGGCATAGGAGTCGATGACAAACTGCGGCGTTCCTGACGAAACCGCGTCCTCGATTAGCATGCAATGCCCGCTCGACGAAGGCCCATACGGATCAGGCTGTCACAGACCTGCGGGAACGTCATGTCGTCGGTGTGGCGGATCTCGTCCGGATACAGCGACGTATCGGTCATGCCGGGAATGGTATTGGTCTCGAGGATAACGGGGCCGTCCTCACTCACGATAAAGTCGCTGCGCGAGATACCCAGGCAACCGAGGGCCTTGTGAGCAGCACAGGCAAGCTCCTGGGCACGAGCGTAATTCTCGGGTGAAATCTGCGCCGGAATGCGATGGATGTCCGTAGGGTCGACATACTTCACGTCCAGATCGTAGAACTCACAGTCCTCGGGCTTACGAATCTCGACAATCGGCAGAGCGCGCACGTCATCTTCGCCGTATACGCCGACGGTGATCTCGGTACCCTCGATGCACTTCTCGACCAGTACTTTGTCGCCGTACTCAAACGCCTTGGCGATTGCCGCGGGCAGCTCGGAGGGCTCATGGACCAGGGAAATGCCATAGCTGGAACCGTTGACGGCCGGCTTCACAAAGCAGCGCTCGCCACAAACCTCGACGATATGATCGATATCGACTTCATCGCCCATCTCGAGCGCGAGGCCGGGGGCAATGGGGATGCCCGCCTTGGCGTACAGGAGCTTAGAGACCTCCTTGTCGGCACCGCAGGCGCTAGCAAGCACGCCCGAGGCCGTGTAGGGGATACCCAGGGTCTCCATGGCGCCCTGCATGGCGCCATCCTCGCCGCCGGCACCGTGCATGGCGATAAACGCCACGTCAAAGCCGCCGGTCGCCATGGTTACCATAAAATCATCGGCAGCCGTGTCGAGCAACTCCACCGAAGTGTAGCCGGCCTCCTTCAAGGCAACCACGACGTTCTTTCCCGAATTGAGCGAGATCTCGCGCTCAGCGGAATGACCGCCCGCCAAGACCGCTACGTGCATGTTCTCTAGGCTTTTACCCGGCATGGGCAGACTCCTCCTCTATAATTTCTGCAGCTGATACCATATTGTAGCGATACCCTCTACGTTTCCCCAAAATCGAAAGGCTTTCATGAATCCCAGGACTAAATCTCAGGACATTCGCGACTTGAGCCAAAACGATATTCGCGAGCTCGTGGCCGAACTTGGCCAGCCCGCCTTCCGCGCGAAGCAGCTCATCGAATGGGTCTTCGAGAAGAACGTTTGTTCGTTTGACGATATGACCAACCTTCCCAAGGCTTTCCGCGAGCAGCTTAAAGAGGCTTTTGCCTTTGATACGCCGACTGAACTCACCAAGCAGGTTTCCAAAGATGGCTCGCGCAAGTATCTGCTCGAGTACCACGACGGCATTTCCGTCGAAACTGTCGGTATGCCCCGTCGCAACAAGCTTTCCGTCTGCGTTTCCACCCAGGCAGGCTGCGGCATGGGCTGTGCCTTTTGCGCTACCGGCCTCAACGGCCTCAAGCGCTCTCTGACCGCTCAAGAGATCGTCGACCAGGTACTTCATGTATCCAACGACTTTGGCGAGCGCGTCACGAGCGTTGTCTTCATGGGCCAGGGCGAGCCGTTTGCCAACTACGACGAGGTTCTCAAGGCGTTGCGAATCCTCAACGACCCTGATGGCATCGGTATCGGTGCTCGTCACCTCACCGTCTCTACCAGCGGCGTTATTCCCGGTATTCGCAAATTTGCGGACATCCCCGAGCAGTTCACGCTTGCCGTTTCCCTGCATTCCGCCATCCAGTCGACACGCAATAAGCTAATGCCCGGTGTTAAGAAGTACACGCTACTTCGCCTTCACGAGGCGCTTCAACTCTACACCGAGAAGACTGGCCGCCGCCCGACCTATGAGTATGCCATGATCGAAGGCGTCAACGATACGAATCCCGAGATGCAGGCGCTCTGCGACTTCTGCGAGGGAACGTTGTGCCACGTTAACCTGATTCAGCTTAACGACATCGAGGGCAGCCCGCTCAAGCCGTCGCCGATTCATAAGGTTGAGGATCTTCAGCGTCGTCTTGAGTCCCGTGGCATCGAGACCACGATTCGTAACTCCCGTGGTAACGATATTGACGCCGCTTGCGGACAGCTGAAGCAGCACTTCAAAGTTCAGAAGAACGCATAGGGGAGTCGCACCCCAAAACGTTTCATGTGAAACATCGAACGGCCCCGGTTACAGGAGATGCAACCGGGGCCGTTTTATTTATTGACCTTAATTTTGAATCAGCTGCTACCTGTCCCATTTTTTACGGCCAAAATAAGGGGTCCTTGCCTCGTGAATCAGACAAGGACCCCTCAAAATATGCTAAGTAATTATTAGGTACCTAATAGCCTACATTTTCCCATTGGTTACTAACCCAACCTTGATTAATCTTGGGATTCTTCGTTACCTGAGCCGTACGCATGGCAACATCTTCTGTCATAACATCCATTTTCTTCTTGGATGTATCGACAATATCTTGCGCACTACGAAGCAAACGACCTCGAAGTTCATCGTCTGTCGCGATCTTATAGCCAGCAAAGGCACCAGCCGCGACAGTCGTCGCCAATGCAATCGCAGTTAAAATCCTATTCCTCATCTTGGCCTCCTTGATCAAACTGAATCATTTCGCCAAGAATACGAGAGAGCTCTTCCTCGTCTTTAAACTCAATCTCAATCTTATTCTTTCCACGCGAGCTCTTAACACGCACGTTGGTATTAAAAACCTGACGAAGCACGCGGGCAGCCTTTTTAAAAGACTGAGGCGTTGCAGGCCTCGGCGTCTTAGGTGTCTCTCCGGCAGAAAACAACGGAGCAAGATTTTCTGTCGCTCTTACGGAAAGGCCCTCTGCAACAACCTTCTCTGCAAGTCGAATTCGAGCGTCCTCATAGGGAACTGCAAGAATCGCACGTGCATGACCAGCAGTAAGTTTGCCCTCAAAAATCATCTGCTGAACAACTTCAGGGAGATCGAGAAGGCGCAGCGAGTTTGTAATTGCAGAGCGTGACTTGCTGACTGCCTTCGACAATGCCTCCTGGGTCATACCGCTGGCATCGATAAGCTGGCGATAGCCCTTAGCCTCTTCGACGGGATTCAGATCAGAACGCTGAAGGTTTTCGATCAGAGCAAGAGCCAGCATCTCTTCATCATTAACATCTTTAATGATGACGGGCAGCTCCTCAAGACCAGCAAGCTTTGACGCTTGGTAACGACGCTCACCAGCGATGATCTCATAGCCGTTTCCATGCTTGCGAACCAAAAGCGGCTGCAAGACGCCATGTTCTTGGATTGATTCGCTCAACTCTCGAAGTTCAGTTTCGTTAAAGTGAATTCGCGGCTGATTAGGGTTGGGAACGATATCCTCAATAGGTAGTTTTGTTTCAGATGCGGCATTCGAAGCCGATGCAGCCGAACCACCGGTCTCATACTCGGCCTCTGAGACCAAAGCATTGAGTCCACGTCCCAATCCGCCACGTTTCTTTACACTAGGCACGCTTGATCACCTCTTTTGCAAGGTTCATATATGCTTTTGCACCCTTATTTTGAGGTGCATAGGTAATTACCGGTTCCCCAAAAGACGGAGCTTCGGAGATTTTAACCGTACGGGGGATCAACGTCTTAAATGCCTTATCACCAAAGTACGATTGAACCTCCTCAACAACCTGATTCGATAGAGAAGTACGCGAGTCATACATGGTCATAAGCACACCGTAGGTGTCTAAGCCCTTGTTCAGACGAGATTTGACCATCTTCATTGACTCAAGCAGCTTCGTAACGCCCTCGAGTGCGTAATACTCGCACTGGATCGGAATCAAAACGCTGTCTGCTGCGGTCAAAGCGTTGATAGTAAGCAGGCCGAGCGAAGGAGGGCAGTCAATGAAAATAAAATCGAACTCGTCCTGAATCGGCTCAAGCAAATCTTTGAGACGGGTTTCACGAGCAATTGCGCTTACGAGTTCAATTTCCGCGCCTGCAAGCTGAATTGTAGCCGGAATTACGAATACCTTTTTGCAATTTGTATCAAGAACAAGCGATTCTGCCGGCACATCATTCAGCAATGCATCATAGATGCAGTGATCAAGGTCTTCTTTTTCAATTCCGAATCCACTGGTGCTGTTTCCCTGCGGATCAAAATCAACAATCAGTGTCTTACGACCCTGCTCACCCAGTGCTGCTGCAAGGTTTACAGCCGTCGTTGACTTACCGACGCCGCCTTTTTGATTGATGATTGCAATGATACGCGTGTCTTTTGCGCTCTTAGAACGCTTAACGTCGCGAAATCCCACGGTCCCTCCTGGTGTGTATTAAAGCTGTCAAACGGAGGATGTTTCACGTGAAACATTCCGAATCGATAGCAACTGCTATGTTTCACGTGAAACACTGCAAGCTGTTAGTAACCATTATGTTTCACGTGAAACATCTAGGCAAGCGGATTCTTCTTTGCCATGCCATTTGCACGAGGCAATGAAACGGATGCTGAATGACTCTTCTTAAGAACAATGAACTCCCTGTGACCCAAGCCTTCAGGCAAATCAATTGCGTCATTCAGAAGCAAAGTGAAGCCGCAATTCTTAGCTGCTGACATGCCGGAAGCAAGCTCCTCATCCGAAGGATTGCCCTTGGTGATAACAAATAGCCCTCCATCCTTCAGGTACGGAGCCGCATACTCAACAAGAATCGGTAGAGGGGCCAGTGCGCGGGCGGTTACAACAGAGAACTGCTTCTTATGGCTCCGAGCATATTCTTCAAGACGATCATGAACCGCATGGGCATGTTTCAATCCAAGAGCATGGACAAAGGAATTTACCGCATCAACCTTCTTGCCAACAGAGTCAATATAAGTAGCTTTACGATGCGTGGTTATGGTTAATGGAATACCAGGGAAGCCCGCACCTGTTCCCATATCGAGCAAAGCTCCCTCAGGAGCCTTGTTGATATAGGGGAGCAAAACAAGTGAGTCGAGGATATGAAGTACTGCAGCATCTTCTACGTTAAGAATACGGGTGAGATTGGTTGTCTTATTTGTTTCTAGAACCAAATCCAAATGCTGAATACATTTCCTCAGCTCAACATCAGTTACGCTCAAGGAATACTCTTTGCAATAGAAAGCTAGACGACTCAACATCTCGTCAGCTTGCTGATCAGTAAGTACTAACAACGAAAGCTCCTTTCTGACAAAAATCAGCGTATCGAGAACTTTTGACAAAAAAAGGGGACGTGGAAACCACGTCCCCTTAGCATAAACTCGAGTAGATTATCGAGCAACAATCACCACATGGCGATCAGGGTCAGAACCCTCAGAATGAGTATCGACGGCATCATTGCCACGAAGTGCAATGTGAACCAGTCGACGCTCGTAGGCATTCATGGGCGGAAGCGAAACACTCTTATGAGTGCGAATGGCACGCTCGGCAGCAGACTGAGCCATGGAGGCAACCTTGTCCTGACGGCGGCTCTTGTATCCCTCGACGTCCACTACAACCGGATACCTAAAGCCAAGTTTGCGGCTCACCAGCAAAGAGAACATAACCTGAAGGGCATCAAGGGTGCGACCATGACGGCCAATGAGAACAGCAAGGTCGGGAGCCGTTACATCCAAAATCAGCTCACCTTCGTCGCCCTCATACTCATCGATAGGAGAGTTGGCGGCATCGAAGTGCGAAAGGATGGAACGCAGGATGGAAATAGCAACATCGGCAATGGTGTCGAGCTCCTCATCGGTCAACTCTTCACCAGCCTTGTAGCGCTGTGCAATCTCGGGATAATCGCCCGCGACCTGCGGGGCAACCTCCTCAAGCATATCCTCGATGATCTCTTCAGACATAACGTACTCCAAAAGTTAGGTACCTAAATAAGATTGATATCCCACTACTTCTTCTTGTGCGGGCGCGGCTTCTTCTCTCGACGAGTGACCTCAACCTGCAGCGGAGCGTTCTTAAGACGCTCCTCCTCATCGGCCTTCGCCTTGTCGATGACCTTCTGCGTCACAAAAATCTGCTGGATAACCTGCCAAGCAGACGAGACGTCGTAGTACAGCAGAACACCAACGGGAAGGCTCCAGCCCATCCAAAGCATCATGACCGTCATGACAACGGCCATCATACGCATGCTCTGAGCCTGCTGGCCGGTCTGGTTGCGCGACATATAGAGCTGCGGAATCAGGGTCAGAACGGCGAACAGGATCAGGCAAACCAGCGCAGGCAGTGCAACCATAAAGCCATCGGCAAAGGAAGCACTCGGCGTGGTGGTCAGGTCGGGCAGGATGTTGAAGAACGAGAACGTGCCGTCGTTAAAGTACTGCGGCAGGTTGCGCAGCAATGTAAACAGGGCGAACAGGATAGGCATCTGAATCAGCAGCGGCAGACAGCCAGCCATGGGGTTGAACTTGTTCTCGCTGTAGAACTTCTGCATCTCCTCAGCCTGACGCTGGGGATCGTCGGCATAGCGCTCCTGGATCTCGAGCATCTTGGGCTGCAGCACCTGCATGCGAGCCGTCGACTTGGTCGACTTGAGCATGAGCGGCGTCAGCAGCAGACGGATGATGACCACCAGGATGATGATGGACAGGCCCCAGTCGACCGCAAAGGTCTGGATGAGCTTGAGCAGCTCGAAAAGGATGTTAACGATCCAATCCCACATGTAAGTTTTCCTCCGATAGCGAGTGCCCGCTAGGGCACAGGGTCATAACCGCCGACGTGCAGGGGATTGCAGCGAGCGATGCGCCTCACGGCAAGCCAGCAGCCTCTCAAAACACCGTGCTTCTCAATCGCCTGGACGGCGTATTGCGAGCACGTTGGGTAATAAATGCAGGCGTCAGGCAATAAGGGCGAAATAACCTGTTGATATATGCGAATAGGAGCGATGGCAACACGTCGCAAAACGTGATTGCTCATCGCTCCTCCCCGGCAACGCCGGCGCGCTTCATAAGCGAACGCAACGCCTTGTCCATCTCCTGCGGCGAGGAAACCCTCGTCTTGGGAGTTGCGAACAAGATGATGTCATAACCCGCAACGGGAAATCCGCAGCTGCGGGCGGCCTCGCGCATCACACGCTTGGATCGGTTGCGCACGACGGCACAACCGAGTCGCTTAGCACCAACGAAGGCGACCCTTCCGGAGTCGCCTTCGCCAACCGATTCACATATGGTCATTCGAATCAGAGGGTGATTGAAACGACGCCCCTGACTGAACACATGCTCGAAATCTTGCCGAGACTTAATAGTCTTCATGCGAGATGTGTGTATCGCTGCTAGACAGTGAGACGCTTGCGGCCCTTGGCGCGACGACGGGCGAGCACGGCACGACCACCCTTAGTGGCCATACGGGCACGGAAGCCATGGGTCTTGGCACGCTTACGCTTATTAGGCTGATACGTACGCTTCATCTTAAGTTCCTCCTGCTGCATTTCGAGTGTCCGCGGGGACGCGGACGCAGATATAGACACGTGAGCTTGAAGATTGTAGGGAAATCAATGTTCAAATGTCAAGAAATCAAAGGTAAAAGGTTGCGCAGTTCACACGGTTCCCCCATAAGCCAAGCTCGATTTAGCGGTGCATGGCAACTTTTCACGATATTTCATCGAGTTTTCAACAGGTCATGTTGGCAATGTTGAGAACTTTTCGTCCGTTTTCCAAAGTTTTCAACAGGTTTTGAAAAGTTGTCGAAAGATGAGAAACATTGCACAGTGAGCTACTATTTGTTCAAAACCTTTTGAAAGATTGCGAGCGGCATGTCTGACGACTTCTACACCATGGTCGATTCCGGTGATCCGGCACCCGACAACGAGCACATCACCGGCGTGCGCGAAGAACGCAACGAGAGCGAGCAGGTCACCGCACAAGCACCGCAGGCCATGTATGCAGCGCGCATCGCGGTCTACGATGACATGCTGTCGACACCGCGTGTCATCGTCATCGAACCGCAAGACGTCCGTACCTACTTGGAAGAGACAACCAACACCGTCTACCAGTGCATGAAAGAGCAGGGAGGACGCATCTCGCTGATGGTTATCCGCGAGATTGTCGAAAACTTTATCCACGCGCATTTTGCAGAGCCCATTATCTCGATTCTCGACGGTGGCGATACCATCCGCTTTGCCGATCAGGGTCCGGGCATCGACGACAAAGAACGTGCCTTCGATTTTGGCGTAACCAGCGCAAACAGCAAGATGAAACGGTATATCCGCGGCACCGGCGCCGGGTTTCCCATGGTACAGGAGTACTTGGAAAACGCCGGCGGCGCCGTCTCCATCGAGGACAACATGGGCAATGGCACCGTCGTGACGGTAAGTCTGGACCCCAAGCGAGTGCAGGAAATCGAGCGTGCCGGCGGGCGCGGGGCAGCCGTTCGACCCGAAACAGAGCAGCAGACATATCCCATGCCGGGCGCCTTCACGCAGCAGCCCGCAGCAATGCAACAGGTGCAACAGCAAATGCCTCCCATGCTGCAGTCTGGCATGCCCCCCATGCAAGAGCCCCAGGCACCCACGGGCGCGATTCCCCAGAACATGCCCGATGCAAAGCCAGCGATGGGCCAGGATGTGGGAGCCTTGCAGCAGGCGGCGGGCGCATCGGCCGCACAGCAGATGTCCTATCAACCGAACCCGCAAGGGTATCCGGCTCAATACGCGCCGCAAACGGGATATGCGCAGGCATACCCCCAGCAATACCCGCTGGGATACCAGCAGCCGAACCAACAGATGCCCCAGGCGCAGTACAACCCATGGGCCCAGCAGATGCCCCCGCAGCCTTACCAACAGTGGCCGCATAGTTTTCAACAGCAGCCGCTGCCCATGCAGAGTTCTCAACAACCAGCAGCTCAAATGATGTATCCTAATGCGGCGAATCAATTTGCACAGCCGCAGCAAGACGTATTTGTGAGCGAACGCGGCGAAGCGGCGCTGGGCTATCTGGCTCAAAACCAGGAGTGCGGCGCAACCGACCTGGCACGAGCGTTTGGAAACTCAGCGCCCACGTGGTCGCGAACGCTCAACGACTTGGCACAGGCCGGCTTGATAATCAAACATGGCCAGAAATATCATCTGACCGAAATAGGCAGCGCTCGCGTGCGAGCCCAAAGTTAAGGAGCGGGAGAAACAGTGGACGAGGAAGCAAGCATCATCCTGGGAGATGCCATCGCCTTTTGTCAGCGCGACGGCCAAGATGCACGCCTCATCAATATGCTGGGACAATCGCGCGCCGTAAGTTTAACCGAGGACACTCTGACGATTGAGGCCCCTTCGCGCTTTGCCATCGCTCAGCTCAAAAAGCATCAGCCGACCATCGAGGCGTACCTAGAAGAGATCGCCTTTGCACCGATCGCGCTCAATATCGTGGCACCGCAAGGCACCTCGGCAAATACGGCCCCGGACACTCACCCGGCAGCGACCGCCACCGCAGCGGCAACGCCGGTGCCCGAGCCTCGACGCGACGATGTTTCCCGTGAAACCATGGCACCGCAGCCGACCGCTTCGGTCGCACCGGCGGTAGAGCCGGCCCCCTCGCCCATCCCGACCGCCACGCACATGCCCGTCGCACACGAGGCGACACCCGGGGAGGAATCGGGCATTGCAATCAAAAACACGTTGTCCGCCGACGATTTCCGCCGCATGATGACCCAAATGAATGGCAGGCCGCCGGCGAAAAGTGCGAGTTCGTCCGCAGCGCCGGCAGCACCTTCGGCAGCGGTGCCGGCGGCAGTCGAGAAAAACGCGGACGGGGCACCCCTCGCAGCGAATTCGAAATTCACGTTTGAAAACTTCGTCTTCGGACCGGAGAACAGCCTTGCCTACCGATCGGCGCTCAAATTCGCCATGCTTGCAGACACGCCCGGTACCTGCACGTCGCTGTTCATCTACGGCAAATCGGGCCTGGGCAAGACGCACCTGCTGCTCGCCATCAAAAATGAGCTGGCAGAGAAATCGCCCGAGATCAAGGTGAAGTACGCCAACTCGCAGGCATATCTGGACGACTTGATGACGGAATTCGACCGCCAAAAGAAGAGCAACGCCCCCATTATGCAGGCGTACCACGGCGTCGACGTGCTTATCATCGATGACATCCAGAACATCATCGGCAAGCGCGCGAGCGTGGATTACTTCTTCCAGTTGATGGACGAATTTATCCGCAACAACAAGAAGGTCGTGATCGCCGCCGACCGCGCTCCCAAGGACCTTAATATGGACGAGCGCCTGACCAGTCGCTTTAATGCCGGCTTGCTGTGTCTGGTGGCGGAGCCCAGCTACGAGATGAAGTACAAGATTTTGCAGCGTTATTACGAGAACACGATCGCCGCCGCGCCCGAGGCGGGCAACGACTCGCTGCTGGCGGCCTACGGGGGCGACGGCGGACATCTGACCGACGCGCACTTTAAACACATGGCCGAGGTCTCGGGCACCAACATTCGCGAGCTCGAGAGCTTTTGCGAGCGTTGTGCCGGCGAAGCGGGCGATCGCGAGCGCGAGGGCGGGGAGCTCACCTTTGACGACATCGACGCCATCGCCAACCAGTACTTCGACACATCGGCCAAGAAGATCAATGTGCAGACGGTCCAGTCCGTCATCGAGGAGCAATACGGTGTGACGCACGAGGAACTCATCGGGCCTCGCCGCAACGCCAACATCGCCAAGGCGCGCCATATCGCTATCTACCTGGCGATCGAGATGTGCGAGATGACGACGACGGCCGTGGGCGCCGAGTTTGGCAACCGCAACCACTCGACCGTCAGTACGAGCTATAAAAAGGTTCAGAAGATGATTCAGGAAGACCGGACTGTTACCGAAGACCTCAAGTCGCTGCGCGATAAAATTACACTGCGCTCGTAGGTAAATGACACACCTGTTGAAAACTTGTCGAAACGGCGGTTATAAGGTGTCAAAAACTCGAGCCGCGGTGATGAAAAGTTTTGCGCAGGTTTTGAACGTGGAAAACATACCCGGTTGCACACAGGTTCCTGTCGACTCTCTTTTTAGGGCTGACCTGCACTTTTAGGAGTAATCAACAGTTTCGTCAGTACTATTACTATTATTAAGATATTTATATCTATAGAAAGGTATTAAAAGATGAAGTTCACCGTCAGCCAGAGCTCGCTTACGCAAGCCATCGGCGTCGTTATGAAAGGCGTCGCTTCGGCATCCACCCTTCCCATTCTGTCGGGCGTGCTCGTTAAGGCACAAGACGGCATCTTGGAATTCCAGACTTCCAACTACACCATCTCGATTCGTCACCGCATTGCGGCTCATGTCGAAGAGGAGGGCGAGATGGTGATTCCCTGCAAGATGCTCTCCAACATCACCAAGACCCTTCCCGATGCCCCGGTCACCTTTGAGCTGTCCGAGCGTCAGGTTTTGATTGGCTGCGAGAAGAGCTCTTTCCGCCTCAACACGCTCGATGCCAACGACTTTCCCGAGTTCCCGGCATACGCCATCGAGAGCGCCGTCGAACTGCCGACCGATATCCTGTCCGAAATGGTAAGCCGCGTATGGCGCGTAACCTCGACTGACAAGGCCCGCCCCATCCTGGGCGGCGTGCACATGAAGGTCGAGAACAACACCGTGCGCCTGGTGGCGACCGACTCCTTCCGTCTGGCCGTGTGCGATACGCAGGTCGAGACCTCGACCCTCGAAGGTTCCTTTGAGCTCAACGTGCCTGCCGACGCCTTCAACGATGCTCTGAGCATCATGGCGAGCCAGGCTACCATCATGATCGGCGCCACCGACACCCAGGTTGTCTTTGAGGCCGGCAACACCACCTACGTGTCGCGCCGCATCGAGGGCGTTTATCCCAATTACAAGCAGCTCATCCCCGATTCGTGCGTGACGAGCGTAAAGATCGACGTGGCCGCCTTTAACGCCGCCCTTAAGCGTGTGGCCGTTATCGCGAGCGCCAACCCCGCCGTCAAGTTTGAGATTGACGTCGAGAACGGCCAGATGGGCCTGTCCTCCATTTCCAACGATCAGGATCTGGCGCAGGAGACGATCGATGTCGAGGCCGAGGGCGAGTCGGGCACCATCGCCTTCAACTACCACTACATCTTTGGCTGCCTCAATGCCCTGTCCAAGGAGAAGGAGATCACGCTGGAGCTCAAGAGCTATTCGCAGGCTGGCATCTTCAAGTCCTACGACAAGATCAACTACCTGTACCTGGTCATGCCGGTACGCATCTAGCACTGCCCATGACCATGTTCGCACGCGATCTTTCCGTTGCGCGCTATCGCAGCTTCGACAGTTACCGCCTTGCTCTGAGCGACGGTGTGACAGTGCTCGCAGGCCCCAACGCGGCGGGAAAGACCAACCTCATAGAGGCGCTGCAGCTTTTGACGAGCGGCGCCTCGTTTAGGCATCCGACCGCAGCCGAGCTTGTGCACGACGGCGTGGGCTCATGCAAGGTCGAGCTAAGGCTCGAAGGTGATGGACGCGTGCTGGACATGGGGCTGAGCGTGGAAGATGGCAAACGTTCGTTTAGACGCAACGGCAAGCGCTGCGCTGCGTCCGGCGTGCGCGGGGTACTGCCGAGCGTTCTGTTTTGCCCGGACCACCTGGATATGGTCAAGCGGGGTGCCAGCGTGCGCCGCACCGCGCTTGATGACTTTGGCGTTCAGCTGAGTGCGCGCTATGCCGATCTGGCCAGTGCCTACGGGCGCTGCGTGACCCAGCGCAATGCCCTGCTCAAGGAGAGCTGGTGCTGCCGCGAGATGCTCGGCGCCTGGAACGAATCTATCGCCCGCGCCGGTTCGGCCCTGCTCGTGCATCGTCTGGCTCTGCTCGACCGGCTGTCGGGCCATGTGCGCGACGCCTATGACCGCGTGGCATCCGGCGAGCCCGCCGGCGTGTCCTATGTGTCCACGCTTGGCGACCTGCCTCGCACCGATGATCGCGACGAGCTCAGGGGCTGGGCGTATGAGCACATGCTCTCGGCGCTCGATGAGCGCGCCGACGAGGAGATTCGCCGCGGCGTGACGCTCGTCGGTCCGCATCGCGACGAGATTGAGTTTTCCGTCGCGGGCCGATCGGCCCGTTCATTTGCCAGCCAGGGCCAACAGCGAACTCTGGTGCTTGCCTGGAAGGTGGCGGAAGTGGCCGTGGCGCGCGATATCTTGGGCACCGCGCCGCTGCTGCTTTTGGACGACGTGATGAGCGAGCTCGATGCCGGGCGCCGAGGCGCTTTTCTGCAGCTGATCGGTGATGATATCCAGACAGTCATAACCACCACCAATCTGGGGTATTTTACCGATGACTTGCTTGATCGAGCCAAGGTGGTGAGCGTGGGTGAGACGTGCTAATTACGAGCGCGAGAACGGAATGGTTGCCTTTGGCGGCTTTTTGGATGCCGAGCGTCAGCGCATCCTGGCGGCCGCGACACCTGAGCGCCGCGCGCAGATGGAGGCTGCAGAGGAATCTCGTGCGGTCTATCGCGCCTGGAATGCGGTGTGCTCGGGCACGCGCGAGGGACGCCATGTGACGGGCCTGCGCTACCTGCCCGAGTCCAACGAACTGCTGGTGTACCTCGATTCGCCCTCGTGGACGCAGGAGATGACGCTTTTGCGCGAGATTATCCGCGCGCGCATGGAGCGCGCCGGCGCGCACGTCGACGGCCTGGTGTTCAAGACGACCGCCCCCGGCCACACACCGCCCGCTGCAAAAGAGCGCCTGCGTCCGGCCGTGGCCGAGCGTCCGCCGGCTCCGCATGCCGACCTAAGCGATGCCGAGCGTGCCGAGATCGAGCATCAAGTGGCACCCATCGAGGACCAAAAACTGCGCGAGGCCCTCGAGAACGCCATGAGAGCCAGTGCCGAGTGGACCAAGGGCGTGCAGAGCAAAAAAGAGCCTTAAATCGCATCTGGTGGCCTTGTAGAGCCAAATACCCTCGTTCCCGAGGGTATTTTTTTACGATAAACTAGTAAGGCTGTACACATTTTCTTAACTGAAGGAGGACGTGTGGCAAACGAAAACGATTACGATGGCGGCGAGATTAAGATTCTCGAAGGTCTCGAGGCCGTTCGTAAGCGCCCGGGCATGTACATTGGCTCGACGAGCGCCAGCGGTCTTCATCACCTGGTGTGGGAGATCGTTGACAACTCCGTCGACGAGGCCATGGCCGGTTTCTGCACCGAGATTCAGGTGACGGTCCACGCCGACAACTCCATCACGGTCGTCGATAACGGGCGCGGCATCCCCGTCGACGAGCATCCTATCAAAAAGATCCCGACGCTCGAGGTCGTCATGACGATCCTGCACGCCGGCGGTAAGTTCGATAACTCGGCCTACAAGGTCTCGGGCGGCCTGCACGGCGTGGGCATCTCTGTTGTCAACGCCCTGTCCAAGCGTGTGGTCGTACAGGTATGCCGCGATGGCAACATCTACGAGATGGAGTTTTCGCGCGGCAAGACCGTCAAGAAGATGGAGGTCGTGGGCACTTCGGAGGCGACGGGCACCACTGTCAGCTTCTGGCCCGACGACGAGATCTTCGAGACCTGCATCTACGATTTCGACACGCTGCACAACCGTCTGCAGGAGACGGCATTCCTCAACAAGAACCTCAAGATCGTGCTGACCGACGAGCGCGAGGCGACTCCCCACGTGGAGGAGTTTTGCTATGCCGGCGGCATCATCGACTTCGTCAAGTTCCTCAACGAGGGCAAGGACGTCCCCGAGGCCTTTAAGGAGCCCATCTACATTGAGGGCAAATCGGATCCGGATGCGCCCGTGACCAAGATGGGCGAGGTCGAGGTGTCCTTGCAGTGGAATAGCGGCTACGGCGAGAACGTCATGTCGTTTGCCAACGACATCTACACCCCCGAGGGCGGCATGCACCTCGAGGGCTTCCGCACCGCGCTCACCCGCGTGATTAACGATTACGCTCGCAAGCAGAACCTGCTCAAGGAAAAAGACGCCAACCTGACTGGCGACGATGTGCGTGAGGGCCTTTCTGCTGTCATTTCGGTCAAGCTGCCCGATCCGCAGTTTGAGGGACAGACCAAGGCCAAGCTCGGCAGCTCCTATATGCGCGCGCTGACGCTCAAGATTGTGACCGACGGCATTGCCGATTACCTCGAGGAGCATCCCAAGCCCGCTCGCGAGATCGTCAAGAAAGCCCAGCAGGCCTGCAAGGCGCGCAACGCCGCCCGTAAGGCGCGCGAGGCGACCCGCCGCAAGAGCCTGCTCGAAACGGCGTCGCTGCCCGGCAAGCTCGCCGACTGTTCGGTGCGCGACGCCGAGTTGACTGAGCTCTTCATCGTAGAGGGCGACTCGGCAGGCGGCTCGGCCAAGGACGGCCGCCGCCGAGACATCCAGGCGATCCTGCCCCTGCGCGGCAAGATTCTGAACGTCGAGCGCGTGGGCGACCACCGCGCGTTCTCGAGCGACACCATCCAGTCGCTCATCACCGCGATCGGCTGCGGCGTCACGACGAGCGCCGGTGACGGCGGCGACTTTGATATCACCAAGGCCCGCTACCACAAGATCATCATCATGACCGATGCAGACGTCGACGGCGCGCACATCCGCATCCTGCTGTTGACGTTCTTCTACAAGTACATGCGCCCGCTGATTGACGCCGGCTACGTGTACGTCGCGTGCCCGCCCATCTTTGGCATCAAGGTGCGCAACAAGATTCACTACGTGTATCCCAACGGCCGCCAGCCCGAAGACGAGATCCTGCGTGACACCATCCAGAGCCTGGGCCTGAACCCCGACGACAACGACGAGGACGGCAAGGCCAAGGACGGCAAGATTACCAAGAAGCGCAAAGGCTATACCGTCCAGCGCTACAAGGGCCTGGGCGAGATGGACCCCAAGCAGCTTGCCTCGACGACGATGGACCCCAAGACCCGCATTTTGCAGCGCGTGTCGATCGAGGACGCCGTGGTGGCGGACCGCGCCGTGCGCGAGCTCATGGGTTCCGAGGTCGGCTATCGCCGCGAGTACATTGAAAAACACGCCCACGACGCACGATTCTTGGATGCCTAATCCCTGCGGCTTTCCCAGCCACCGCACCTTCGCCCTCAATCGTCGGTCGCGTACCCAAGTACGCTTCCCTCCTCTTTCGGGCGAATCTGCGGCACCTGGAAAAGCCGTCTCCGTGGTAGGGAACTAATGGACCACGCAAACCATGAGGAGGTAACGTGGCAGACGATATCAACAATAACGAGGGTATGGACGAGGCCGGCGATGCCGGTATGCCCGATGATCTGAAGCGCCTGCTTGCCCGTGCTGAGCAGGGCGAGGACGGCGATCCGGACGCCTATAACCCCGATGCCGATGATGATGAGGAAGAAGACGACGACGCCGAGCTCGAGGAGAGCTTTGGCGAAGTCGATCGCGGCGCCTTGGCCGGCGAGGATATCAACGGCGGCCAGCTCCAGATTTCGGAGTTTGGCCGCGAGATGAAGCAGTCGTTCATCGAGTATTCGATGTCGGTCATCACGGCGCGCGCCCTGCCGGACGTGCGCGACGGCTTAAAGCCGGTGCACCGCCGCATCCTGTACGCGATGAACGAGAGCGGCATCTACCCCAACCGACCGCACAAGAAGTCGGCCTGGACGGTCGGCGAAGTTATCGGTAAGTACCACCCGCACGGCGATTTCGCGGTCTATGAGGCCATGGTCCGCCTGGCGCAGTGGTTCTCCATGCGCACTCCGCTCATCGACGGTCACGGCAACTTCGGCAACATCGACGGCGACGGCGCGGCGGCCATGCGTTACACCGAGAGCCGCCTGGCCAAGCCCGCCATGGAACTGCTGCGTGACTTGCAGAAGGATACCGTCGACTGGCAGCCCAACTACGACGAATCGCTCGCCGAGCCCGTGGCGCTGCCTGCGCGCTTCCCCAACCTGCTGGTCAACGGCAGCCAGGGCATCGCCGTCGGCATGGCCACCAATATCGCTCCGCATAACCTCACCGAGGCGATCGAGGCCAGCTGCTACCTGATCGACAACCCCGACGCCACCGTCGACGAGCTCATGCAGATCATGCCCGGTCCGGACTTCCCCACCGGTGCCATCATCATGGGCAGCGCCGGCATTAAGCAGAGCTACGAGACCGGCCGCGGCTCCATTACCGTGCGTGCCAAGGCACATGTGGAGTCCACCAAGACCGGCCGCAGCCGCCTGGTCTTTACCGAGATTCCCTACATGGTCAACAAGGGCACCCTGCAGGAGAAGATCGCCCAGCTCGTCAACGACAAACGCATCGAGGGCATCTCGGATATGCGCGATGAGTCCAACCAGAAGGGTATCCGTCTGGTTATCGAGCTCAAGAAGGGCGTCATTCCGCAGGTCGTGCTCAACAACCTGTACAAGTACACCTCGCTGCAGACGACCTTTGGCGCCAACAACCTGGCGCTCGTCAACGGCGTGCCCAAATGCCTGAGTCTGCGCGAGATGCTGCAGCACTATATCGACCACCAGGTCGACGTCGTCACCCGCCGCACTCGTTTTGACCTCAAGAAGGCCCAGGCGCGTGCGCATATCCTCGAGGGCTACCTGATGGCCCTCGACCATATCGACGAGGTTATCAGCATTATCCGCTCCTCGCAGACCGACTCCGAGGCCAGCAGCCGCCTGATCGAGCGCTTTGGCTTTACGCCCGAGCAGACCACGGCCATCCTCGAGATGAAGCTGCGCCGCCTGACCGGCCTGGAGCGCGACAAGATCCAAGAAGAGTTGGACGGCCTGCGCCGCGCCATCGCCTACTACGAGGACCTGCTGGCGCATGATGAGAAGATCCTGGGCGTCATCAAGGAAGAGATGCGCGAGATCTCCAAGAAGTTTGGCGACAAGCGCCGCACCGAGATCAGCCAGGTTGAGAAGGACCTGGATGTTGAGGACCTCATCGCCGACGAGGACATGGTCGTGACCATCACCCACACCGGCTACGTTAAGCGCATCCCGGTGGCTGCCTACCGCGCCCAGAAGCGCGGCGGCAAGGGCGTATCGGGCGTCAACCTCAAAGAGGACGATGTTATCGACGAGATGTTCATCGCGTCCACGCACGAGTATGTGCTGTTCTTCTCGAGCAAGGGCAAGGTCTATCGCCTGAAGGTGCACGAGCTGCCGGTGGGTACGCGCCAGGCGCGTGGTACCGCGATCGTCAACCTGCTGCCCTTCGAGGAGGGCGAGAAGATCGCGAGCGTCATCAGCTGCCGCGAGTTCCCGGCCGACGAGTACCTGATGTTTGCCACCAAGAGCGGCATGGTCAAGAAGACCGTGATGAGCGCATATGACCGCAGCCGTCGCGACGGCTTGATCGCTATCAACCTGCGTGACGACGACGCGCTGCTGAACGTGCGCCGCGTGCGCGAGGGCGACAAGATTATCCTGGCCACCACCGCGGGCAAGGCGATCATGTTCTCCGAGGAGCAGGTGCGCGCCACCGGCCGCGATACCAGCGGCGTTCGCGGTATTGGTATGAAGGACGGCGTGAGCGTTCTGGGCATGGAAGTCACTAACGGCAACGGTGATCTGTTCGTCATCACCGAGCGCGGCTACGGCAAGCGCACGCCGGTCGCGGACTACCCGGAGCAGAATCGCGGCGGTCAGGGCGTCTACACCATCCAAATGACCGAGCGCAAGGGTAACCTCGCGGCCATGAAGACGGTGGGCCCGCAGCACGAGCTGTTCATCGTGACGGAGGGTGCGACGGTCATTCGCGTCAAGACCGACGAGATCAGCCAGACTGGCCGCGCCACCCAGGGCGTCAAGATGATGACCGTCGACGACAACGACCGCATCTGCGCCGTGGCCCGCATGACGGCCGCCAAAGAGAAGCCCGAAGGCGAAGCCACGGAAAACGGCTCTGCTTCCGAAGAAACCCCTGTCGATCTAGGCGACGGCAACGACATGCCAGAAGATCTCCTCAACGAGTAAGAGGCCCTAACTGGTAGAAAATAACAGACCCCATATATCGGCGGTCGGCGCACCTGCGCGCCGACCGCTTTTTTGAAAACCTTGGGACTCGTGTTCGCCCCGGTCGCGCGGCGGCATGCGAAGTCGATCGCGAGTTCCGCACGAGCCGGAGAGCACTTAATGTGCTCTCCGTGCGAG
>CATZKS010000007.1 GCA_958421035.1 uncultured Collinsella sp.
GATAGTCGCTTATGAACATCGATATCGTCCTTTTTGCAGGCCGCATCGTCCTGGTCGCCCTGCTCTACATCTTCCTGTTCGCCGTCATGAAAACCGGCGTGGGACTCGTACGCGGCCAGCGCCGCGACTCCGCTATCTGGACGATCGATGTGGACAAGGGTCCGCGCGGCATCCGTGGCATCCATGTAGACATGCTCGGCCCCGTCATCGTGGGCCGCTCGCCGTCCTCGGACATCTGCATCAACGAACCGTTTGTCTCGGCCTCGCACGCACGCTTTTCGCTGCAGGGCCCGGCACTCATCATCGAAGACCTCAACTCGCTGAACGGCACGCTCGTTAACGGGCGTCAGCTGGTGGAGCCCGCAACGCTGCGCGAGGGTGATGAGGTCCAGATTGGCGACGTGGTCATGAAGGTGAACCGTCGATGATCGACGAGGAGAACAAGTCCGCAACCATGCCCGAGACGCCGACTGCCCCCGCAGCTGCGCCGGCTCATGCCGCTCCGGCGCGCCCTGCGACCGTGGAGCCCGAGGACACCGTGTTCTCCCTGCCTCTTTCGCATGTAACTCAAGAATATCCGGCACTCGTCGATGACGAGGACGCCGACACCGAGCAGCTCGATGCCCCCATCGGCGCGCACGCTGCCGAGCAGTCCGCGGAACCGGAGGCAACGCCCGCACCGGCTCACTTTGCCGAGCCCGTCGCCGAGGCGATTAACGAGAGCGCTGCCGTGTTTGCAGCCCCCGAGCCTGCCGCGCCGGTATTCCCCGTCGCCCCGGCAAGCGAGGCGGCACCCGCATCCGCAACGCCTGCCGAAGTCGAGCAGCCCGTTGCCGCGCCCGCCACAGCTCCCGAGCCCTCCGCTCAACCCCAGAGCACGCCCGCGCCGTCGCACTTTGCGACGCCCGAGCCGACGGCTGTCGAGCCGCAGCAGGACGGCAATCCCGCCGACCGCGTAACCGAAGATCTCAACCTTCCGGACGTCTCCGACGTCGAGTCGGGCAACGATGCTGACACCGTCTCCCCCGGCGACACCGCCGAGATCGATGTCGCGGCCGTGGAGGCAAAGCTCAAAGATCCCGGCTCGACCATGAGCTTTGAGCCGCTGACCGACGAGCGCATCGAGACCGACTCGACCTACGACGCCGGCACCACCACGCAGCTTATGTGGGGCGCCCGCTCCGACGTCGGATGCGTACGCCCGCACAATGAGGACTCCTATCTGGTGCAGTCGCCGCTCTTTTGCGTGTGCGACGGCATGGGAGGACACGCCGCCGGCGAGGTGGCATCCTCCATCGCCGTCGAGACCATCGCCAAGACGGCGCCGCAGTCCGCCGACGCCGCGCGCCTGGCCGCAGCCGTTGAGGCCGCCAACGCCGCCGTGATCGAGGCCGCCCTCAACGGCCTGGGCAAACCCGGCATGGGGTGCACGGCCACCTGTGCCTACATCGAAAACGACACGCTCGCCATCGCCCACGTGGGCGACTCGCGCGCCTACCTGCTCCACGAGGGTACGCTCATCCGCGTGACCCGCGACCACTCCTACGTGGAGGAGCTCGTGGATGCCGGCGAGATTACGGCCGACGAGGCCCGCGTCCACCCCAACCGCTCGGTCATCACCCGCGCGCTGGGCTCGGATCCCGCCATGTATGCCGACCACTTTACCCTGCACATCGAGGAAGGCGACCGCCTGATTCTGTGCTCCGACGGTCTTTCGAGCATGATTCCCGATAGCGATATCGAGAACATCGCCACGCAGTCTTCGAGCGCACAGATCTGTGTCGACAACTTGGTGGACGCGGCGCTCGCCGCCGGCGGCCACGACAACGTGACCGTGGTGGTCGTCGATCTGGTCGACGACGGCGTCATGCGCGAGGCAAAACGCGTCCGACGCCGCAATGTCACCATCGCCTCCATCTTGGCCCTTGTCTTTGTGCTGGTAGCAGGCATCTGGGCATACACGGGCGTCACCGGCTCCTATTACTTGGGAACCTACCACGGCAATGTCGCCGTCTGGCGCGGCCTACCCGGCAAGACGCTCGGGGTCGAGCTCCACTGGCTCGAGAGCGAAACCAGCATCAAGCTGTCCGACCTGCCCGAAGACACGCAAAACCGCCTGAAGGCAGGCATTCCACAAACGAGCGTCGACGATGCGCAGGACACCATTTCCAAGTACCGCCATCAGATTGACGAGGAGCAGACCCGTCAGGTGATTGACGCGCAAACGATTCGCGACAACACCGATCAGGAATCCACATCCGAGTCAGATTCCGAGAAAACCGCCGAACAGTCAGCCGAGGCCGAAGCCTCCGATAAGAATTAGAAAGGGAGTGCCGCTTATGAGTCGCCGCAACACCGAACTGCTCTTGCTCATCGCCTCGGCGTTCCCCGTCATCCTGCTCTATGCGATGTACGTGCTCACCGCGGGTGCCACGGTTTCCTTTGAGACGCTCGCCGTGCCGATCGGCCTGTTCGCCGCCTTCGCCGCGGCGCATATCGCCGTGCGCATCCTGGCGCCCGGCGCCGACCCCGCCATCCTGCCCATCGTCTTTGTGCTCTCGGGCATCGGCATCACATTCGTGACGCGCCTGGCCCCCGACCTCGCCATCTCGCAGCTCATCATCTTGTTTGTCTCGGTGGCGCTCATGGTGGGAACGCTCGCACTGGTTAAGAACCTCGACGTGGTCATGCGCTACAAGTACACCTTTGGCATTATCGGCATCATCCTGCTGATGCTGCCGATCTTTATCGGCACCACGATCTCGGGCTCCAAGCTGTGGATTCGCATCGCGGGCTTCACCATCCAGCCTGGCGAGTTCGCCAAGGTCTTCATCGTCTTGTTCCTGGCAGGCTATCTGGCCGAGAACCGCGAGCTGCTCTCCATCTCCAACCGCAAGATCCTGGGCCTCAAGATTCCGCGCTTCCGCCTGCTGCTGCCGCTGTTTGCCGTGTGGGGCGTGTGCCTGCTCATCGTCGTCTTCGAACGCGACCTGGGCTCGGCCGTCCTGTTCTACACCATCTTTTTGCTGATGCTCTATGTTGCCACGGGACGTTTTTCGTACGTCATCATCGGCCTTGCGCTGCTGGCCGTTGGAGCCGTGGGCGCCTACAAGTTCCTGTCGCACGTGCAGGTGCGCTTTCAGGTCTGGGTCGATCCGTTTAAGGACGCCCAGGGCCAGGGCTACCAGATCGTACAGTCACTTTACTCGCTGGCTGACGGTGGCCTGGTTGGCGTCGGCATCGGCAACGGCATGGCAAACAACATCCCCGTCGTCGAGTCCGACTTTATCTTCTCGGCCATCGGCGAGGAAATGGGCCTTTTGGGCGGCGGCGCCGTGCTCATCCTGTTTATGCTTTTTGCCGTGCGTGGCCTCACCACGGCCGCCCGCGCCAAGTCCGACCTTGCCGCCTTTAGCGCGACCGGCCTTACGGCGGCCATCAGCTTCCAGGCATTCTTAATCGTTGGCGGCGTAACCCGCCTGATCCCGCTGACTGGCGTCACCCTGCCCTTTATGAGCCAGGGCGGCTCCTCGCTGCTGGCGAGCTTTATCATCGTCGCGCTACTGCTGCGCGCCGGCGACGAGGCAACCGGACGCGAAGCCGAGCTCACCGGCACCGGCACCATGGCCGCCATCACCGATGACCAGGTCGCATCCGCCGTCGCCCCGACCGGTACGCGTTTTGCCAGCGCACCTTCCTACAGCCACGGCAACCACTCCGCGGGCTCTCGCATGCGTCGTCGCCTGCTCGACACGCCAGAGTCCGGCGTGCTCGGCCGCGTGGCACTTGCCAACCGTCTGACTCGTGCCGTGTTTGCTTTCACGGCGCTGTTCGCCATCCTTATCGGCAACCTCACCTATGTCCAGGTCATCAAGGCGAAGGACTATCAGGACATGCCGACCAACAACCACACCATCGCCCGCTCCAAGTACATCCAGCGTGGCTCCATCATCACGTCCGACGGCGTGACGCTAGCCGAGTCGTTGCAGCAGGAGGACGGCACCTACGCCCGTTCCTACCCCAACGGCAACATGGCCGCGCACGTGGTGGGCTACGTGAGCCAGCAATACGGCACCGCCGGCATCGAGAGCGTCATGAACGATACGCTCACCGGCTCCAAGGATTACTCCAGCTGGAACAACGCCATCGCGTCGCTCGCGGGGCAGACCCAGCCGGGCAATACCGCCAAGCTCACCATCGACTCGCGCATCCAGACGGCTGCCGAGCAGGCGCTCAAGGGCTTTAAGGGCGCTGTGGTGGTCATGGATCCGCGCACCGGTGCGGTCCTTGCGTGCGCGAGCTCGCCCACCTACGACAACACCAACATCGATGCGCTGCTCCAGTCGGGCGGCGGCGAGGACGGCTCCATGTACGACCGCGCCATGGACGCGCTCTACACCCCGGGCTCGACCTTTAAGGTCGTCACACTCTCCGCGGCACTCGAGACCGGTACCGCCAGCCTTACCAGCACCTACCAGGCGCCCGGCTCCATGGACATCGGCAACGCACCGGTCACCAACTATGCCAACGAGAGCTACGGCACCATCAGCCTGCAGCAGGCCTTTGCCGTGTCCTCCAACGTCGTCTTTGGCCAGGTGGCAAACGAAGTTGGCGCAAACACGCTCGTGCAGTTTGCCAACGCCTTTGGCTACGGCCAAAAGCTCGGCCAGGACCTGACCTCCGCGGCCTCCATCATGGCCGACCCGTCGCTCATGACCGAGTGGGAGACCGCATGGGCCGGCGCCGGCCAGCCTGTCGGCATGGACCACACGCCCGGCCCGCAGACCACCGTCATGCAAAACGCCGTGATTGCCGCCGCCATCGCTAACAGCGGCGTGGTCATGGACCCGTACTTTGTAGCCCAGGTACTCGCCCCGGACGGAACCGTGGTCAAGACCACGCAGTCCCGCTCGCTGGGTCAGGCCGTCAGCTCCGCCACGGCCGACCAGGTCAAGCAGGCCATGCTTGCCGTCGTCCAGTCCGGCACCGGCACCGATGCCCAGATCCCCGGCGTCAAGGTCGCCGGCAAGACCGGCTCGGCCGAGACCGGCGGCACCAACGTCAACTCGATGTTCGTTGGCTTTGCACCTTACGATTCACCCACGGTCGCCATCTCGGTGGCCTTGGAGGATTTCGACAAGCATGACGTCGAGGCCGCTAAGATCGCCGGTATCGTCCTGACCGCGGCGCTTGCCGCACAGGGAGCGTGATGCCCATGATCGAATCGGACACCCAAGGCGCGCCGCGGCCTAAGGGTTAGCGGCAACGCGTTACACGGCCCCAGCGGCCACATCGTAGGTACTACACACATCGTTGAGCGAATAGTTATGTTAGGAGCAGGAATGGAACAGAGGGTCCTCGGGGGAAGATACCTCCTCAAGGATAAGGTGGGAACAGGCGGCATGGCGACCGTCTACCGTGCACAGGACCAGGTTCTCGACCGCACGGTAGCCGTCAAGATTATGCTGCCGCAGTATGCTGGCGACGCAACCTTCGCCGCACGCTTTAAGCAGGAGGCCCAGGCAGCAGCCGGTCTCTCCTCCCCCTATATCGTGGGCGTCTACGATTGGGGCAAGGACGGCGACACCTATTACATCGTCATGGAGTACCTGCGCGGCACCGACCTTAAGAGCGGCATCAAGAGCCACGGCGCCCTCGACCCCAAGAAGGTCGCCCAGATCGGCTCGCAGATCAGCTCTGCGCTTTCGGTCGCCCACAAGCACGAGATCATCCACCGCGACATTAAGCCGCAAAACATCATGGTGCTGCCCGACGGCAACATCAAGGTGATGGACTTTGGCATCGCGCGTGCCAAGAACAGCCACCTCACGCAAGACAACAACGTGCTGGGAACCGCCCACTACGTCAGCCCCGAGCAGACCCGCGGTCAGGACCTCGGCCCCACCTCGGATATCTACTCGCTGGGCGTCGTGATGTACGAGTGCGCCACCGGCCGCGTTCCCTTTGACGGTGACGACGCCATCTCGGTCGCACTCAAGCAGGTCAACGAGCTGCCAATTCCGCCGAGCCAGATCAACTCCGGTGTCGACGCCGACCTTGAGCGCATCATCCTCAAGTGCATGGAGAAAGACCCGGCAAACCGCTTCCAGACCGCCGACGAGCTGCGTCAGGTGCTCAACAGCTACCTGTCGGGCCGTGCCGTCAACGTCTCGGAGCCCACGCGCATCATCGGTGCCCCCGGTGAGCTGGGCGCCACCAAGACTCGCGAGCTTTCCGATCAGACGCGCGCCATGGTGCGTCCCGTCTCGGGCGTGAGCGGCCAGAATACCGCCCGTAGCTCGGTTTCGGGCTCTACCGGCTCCTACGAGGTCGAAGAGCCCAAATCCAACAAGAAC
This sequence comes from uncultured Collinsella sp., assembly GCA_958421035.1. GTDB lineage: Bacteria > Actinomycetota > Coriobacteriia > Coriobacteriales > Coriobacteriaceae > Collinsella. Next base: position 6,357 of record CATZKS010000007.1, read on the forward strand.
AAGATCATCGCCGCCGTGGTGGCAGCGGTTGCCGTCATCGGCATCGTGGTGGCCTTTGCCACAGGACTCTTTGGCGGCGAGCAGGTCACCGTGCCCGATGTGCTGGGCAAGGACCAGCAGACTGCCGTCGAGCTGATCAAGCAAGCCGGCCTCGAGGTCGGCACCATCGACCAAAGCTACAACGACGATGTCGACGAGGGCAAGGTCGCCGAGCAGACGCCCAACGGCAACACCAAGAAGGCCAAGGGCACCAAGGTGAACCTGGTAATCTCCAAGGGCCCCAAGCCCGCCGAGAAGGTTGAGGTTCCGCAGCTCGTTGGCCTGACCAAGGACCAAGCAGAAGCCGCACTGGCAAGCGTTGGCCTGAAGGGCAACGCCTCCGAGGAGGCCAACGAGGCTGATGAGGGCCAGGTCTTTGAGCAGGGCACCGAAGCCGGTAAGGAAGTCGCGAAGGGCACGACCATCTCGTACAAGGTCTCGAGCGGCCCGGATACCACGTCCGTCCCCGACCTGACCGACATGACCGAGGCCCAGGCGCGCAACGCCCTCGATATGGCAGGCTTTGGTGTCGACGTGAGCTACCAGGAGAACGACTCGGTTACCGAGGGCACCGTGATCAGCTGGAACCCCAGCGGCAAGCAGAAGCCCGGCGCCACGATTACCGTCGTCATCGCCAAGAAGTCCGGCAAGGCCACCGTCCCGGGCAACCTGTACGGCAAGAGCATTTCCGCCGCCGTTACCGCGCTCAACAACGCCGGTTTCTATAACATTGGCTTCTGTGACCAGAACGGCAATCCCGTAAGCGGTAACGAGGATGCCACCGTTACGGGCGTCTCCCCCACTGGAAAGCAGTCCACCGACAGCACGATTACGCTGACGGTCGCACTTTCTGGTTCGGGCTCGGGCTCGGGCACGAGCACGGGCGACGATTCCGGTACGACCAACTAGTCGCCACCCCACCGCTCATCGCGGCTTTCGCCGCAAACATATTCGCTCACAGGCGCCCGCTTGCTCCCCCAGCAAGCGGGCGCTTTCTTTATCTGAAGCAGCGAATACTACGGCATGCCTTAAACCAAAAGAGCCCGGCACCGTAACGGTACCGGGCTCGATATTCCTCTGGTGCCCCCGGGCGGATTCGAAAACTCCCCCCGCGGGGAAATTGGTGACGCGGGTGTCGACGGTTCGAATCCGCCGGCAGCTCCCACAAACCAGAAACGGCGCCGCTCTCGCGACGCCGTCATAATCTTCTGGTGCCCCCGGGCGGATTCGAACCGTCGACACCCGCTTTAGGAGAGCGGTGCTCTATCCCCTGAGCTACGGAGGCATGTTGTACTAGTGTAGCAGATTTACGCCGTTGTAATACAGCGTATAGCCACTCTTCGAAGTTGCGGTGGAACAGCCCTCCGGAAAGTGTGTCCCACTATCCAGGCAAATTCTGGGTCAAACTTTCCCAATGGGACCTCGCTGGAAACTGTGTCCCAGAATTTCGGCTCGAAACGGGACACAGTTTCCCAAACGACCCCGTTCCGGAAACTACATCCCGGAATCGGCGCTCGAACTGGGATGCACTTTCCCGATCGAGCCCCATGGGAAACTGCGTCCCACTTGGGGGGCGCTCTTTAATGACTAGTTGCCTTTGTGGAAGAGGTTTTTGATAACGGAGGGGATGCTCTTGGCGCCCTTGGCCGTCACATCGATAAAGTCGGGCGAACGCACAAGCTTATCCTCGTCGACGTACTTGCGGACCGCGCGCAACGTCTCTTTGTCGTCGCGCGTCGAAAACGTAAAGTGACCGTTGTCCTTGGTGAAGATGGCAAAACGCGTGATCTTCTTGGTGCCGCGTAAAACCTCGGCGGCAATATAGTCGACCTCGTCCCACGGGATTTGAATATAATCCTCGGGATTGCGCTCGTTGTAATACTCGAACGCCTTATTGCCCACCATCACGTTACCGTGGCTGGTAAGCCCCATCAGGCAGGTTGCCGGCGTTGCCAGATCGACCGTGCTGTTCTGAGATTGCGCCATGCGCGCCTCGCCCTCCAAATAAAACAATCGGACCGCATCCAGTGTACCCACCGGGTGCGGTCCGTTTCAATGGCTCAAAAGCCCTTGCCTAGCAATTCTCGGTCTTAAGCCGAAACGTGCTTACATGAAGCCGCAGACGCGACCGATGATGCCGATGGCGAAGAGAGCCAGGATGATGACAATCGGGCTGACCTTCTTCTTGAGGAGCTTGCAGACCAGCAGGGTCAGGCACACGGCGGCAAGGCCGGGGATGAGCTGATCAAGGTTGGCCTGAAGCGTGGTGACCTTCACCTGATCAAGGGCGTTAGCACCGATGGAGTTATACATCGTCAGTGCTTCCTTGACACCCTCAGAACCGGAGGGCAGGTTAGCCCAGTCGATAAAGGCGCCAGCAGACTGCGTGACCTTGGAGACGACCGGGGTGAAGGAGATGGACACCCAGCGCTCGACCAGGGCGCCGATGATGAACATACCCAGGATGGATGCACCCTCGGTGACCTTGCCCATCAGACCGCCGGAGAGGTCCTTGGCGATGGAGGAGCCGACCTTGTAGCCAAACTCCTGCGTGTACCACAGGAAGGCGTAACGGATGATGTTCCACGCGAAGAAGAACAGCAACGGACCGGCGATGCTGCCGGACAGGGCCAGGGAAGCGCCCAGAGCACCCAGAATCGGGCGAAGGGTGAACCAGAAGGCGGGGTCGCCGACACCGGCGAGCGGGCCCATCATACCGACCTTGACGCCCTGAATGGCGACGTCGTCAATCGGGGCACCGTTGGCGCGCTCCTCCTCGAGAGCGAGGGTAACGCCAATGACGGGGGCGGAAACATAGGGGTGGGTGTTATAGAACTCCAGGTGGCGCTTAAGAGCGGCAATCTGGTCATCCTTGCTGGTGTAGAGCTTCTTGATCGCAGGGATCATTGCGAAGCACCAGCCGCCGTTCTGCATACGCTCGTAGTTCCACGAGCCCTGAAGGAACTGATGACGGAAGCAAACCTTCTTGCGGTCAGCCTTGGTGAGCTGAATCTTGTTCTCTGCCATATGTATCACTCCCCTCCTACTCGTAATCGTTCAGAATGTCGCCGAGCGGGTCACCGGAGCCGCCGCCCATGCCGCCACCCTGCTTGGCCAGATCCTTAAGGCCAAGGTAGATGAGGGCAAGGGAGATGCCGATGAGGCCAAGGGCGATCAGCGTGAGCTGAGGGATGGCAGCAAGGACAAAGCCGAGGATGAAGAACGGCCAGGTCTCCTTGGTGGCCATCATGTTGATGACCATGGCGTAACCGACGGAAGCGACCATGCCGCCGCCGACAGCCATGCCGCCGGACAGCCAGTCGGGCATAGCGTTAAGCGCGTTGGTAACAGCCTCGGCCGGGATGATGCACAGAAGTACTGCCGGGATGGCGATACGAAGGCCCTGCATGAGGATGGCAGCGTACTGCCAGCGCTCGATGCCGGAGAAGTCGCCCTTCTCGGCGCAACCGTCCATGGCGTGAGCGATAGCGGTGGCCAGGGTACGGCAAATCATGGTCAGGAACAGGCCAGCGACCGACAGCGGGACGGCGACGGCGATGGCGGCGGTAACAGCCTTGGCCGAATCGGTGGCGCCGCCGTTGAGGGCGAGCACCATGATGATCGAAGAAGCGACCGAAGCCAGAGCGGCATCAGGCGCGACGGCGGCGCCAACGTTAGCCCAGCCAAGGGCCATCATCTGGAGCGAACCGCCCAGGAGGATGCCCTCCTGAAGGTGACCGGTTACGAGACCGATAAGCGTGCATGCCACGAGCGGCTGATGGAACTGGAACTCATCCAGAATGCCTTCCATACCGGCAAGCAACGCGACAATCGCAACAAGCAGAATAGTGATTGCAGACATGTATCGGACCCTCCTTTACTATGCTTGAGCGGCCAGTTCGGCCTTAGCTTTCTTCAACATGGCGTCGAGATCCTCGGAGGAATCCGAAGGAACCTTGCGGACCTCGAACTTGACGCCCTTGGCCTTGAGGGCCTCGAGAGTCTTGACGTCGTCATCGCCCATAGCGACGGCGTTGGTGACGACGACCTTGCCCTTGGAGTGAGCCATGGAACCGATGTTGACTTCCTTGATGTCGACGCCGGCCTCGATGGCCTTGAGCAGATCCTGCGGGTTCTCGAAGAGCAGCATGGCCTTGGTGTCACCAAAGCGCGTGTCCTTGACGACCTCGGCCATCTTCTTGATGGGAACGACGTTGGCATGGACTCCCGGAGGGGCAGCCTGCTCGATCATGGTCTTGCGGAGCTCGTCGTGAGCAACGCCGTCGGAAACCACGATGATGCGGTTGGGGTTGATCTGCTTGGTCCACGTGGTGGCCACCTGACCATGCAGCAGACGGGTGTCGATACGGACGTGGGCAATCTTGATGTGCCCGTCGCCGATGACCGTTCCCGGAGGGATTGCGCCTGCAGGAGCAGCGGCGGCCGCAGCCGGCTTCTTCTCCTCGGGCTCCAGAGACTCGGGCTTGACGCGCACGCCAGCCTTAGCCTCAGTCACGAGATGTTTTGCGATCGCATGTGCAGTGTTCTTTGCGTCAAAGCGCTGCGAATATGCCTCGATGAGCATAGGCAGGTTGACACCGGTGACGATAGCCCAGGAATCGTGGCCCTCGATGAGCCCGCTGATCTGGTTGAACGGCGTGCCGCCCCACAGATCAACGAGGAAGAGCACCTGCTCCTGGTCCTCGAAGGAAGCGACTGCTTCCTCGACCTTGGCACGGAAATCGTCGGGGCCCATGCTCGGCTCGAGCGAGACCACGGCAACAGACGGCTGATCGCCAAAGACCATCGAGCCCGTCTGCTTGATTCCAGCTGCCAAGTCCCCGTGGCTAGCAAGAACAATACTTACCATCACATAACCTCCTTTTTGTCTACGTATTTCCTACACGACATGAAAGGAGTATACCTGTTTGGATTGTGGAATTATAGCTAAATTCGCAAAAGGTTGGATTATTTGTTTAAACGTCTAAGTTTGTTACAAATTGATTACGTTGCCGGTTTACAGCTTATTGCCTGCTAAAACGTGATTTGCTGATTGCTTTCAAAGACATATAAAGGTGCGCTGTTCGTTAAGACCTCTTTTAGGTGGATCCCAATGCGTCTGCGTGCCACCATTTTGTTTAAACAGACATGACTTGACTAACCGAAGCAAATATGTTTAGAACTCTAGCCCATGTAGTCATTGGATATTAGGCGATATGGAGAGGGTTGGCGGCGTCAACGGCATCGGGGACGTCGGAGAGGCCGTCAAGAGCAGCGTCTGCCGGGTCCTCGTCGGGGGTCTCGATCTGCTTGATCATGACCTCCTGGCCCTGGAGCAGATAGGTATCGCCGCTACCGCAATGGGGACAGGTCTTGCCGTGCTCGACCGTCGCATAGTCGTGGCCGCACGCCTCGCAATGCGTCACGGCGTTGACGGGCTCCACGATAAGCTCTGCTCCCTCGGTGATAGGCTTTTTATCTGCCGCCCAGCGCCAAGCGTCGAGCAGCAAGTCGGGAACGACGCCCGAGACCTCGCCCAGCAGCAACGTCACGCTCGAAACGCGACGCACGCCATGAGCGCGCGCCACATTCTCAACATCGCGAATGATGTGATAGACGATTCCGAGCTCGTGCACTTTTAATTCCTTCCGCCGTTCTACCGAACGGCGGTCGGCTTGACGCTGCGCGAGCCCCAGACGGGCGATCTGCCTTTCAATCGTCGGGCATGGGCAAAAGCCCTATGCCCTCCTCTTTCAAGGCACCTCGCCACGCCTGGGACTCGCTCGCTGTCCAACCGCTCTCTGCGCCGTTCTCCTGCTTGTTGCGTTTCTTACTTCTTCCCGAATTTGATCTTGATGGCGCGCTTGAGCGCGTACTTGCCGAGGCTTGGGAGCTTTTGCTCGTATTTGACCATCGTGGAGCACTCGGGGCGGTCGCGATCCAGATGGATGGCGTCGAACGCGCACTTGGTGGTGCACAGGCCACAGCCGATGCACTTGTTGGGGTCGACGATCGAGGCGCCGCAGCCCAGGCAGCGGGCGGTCTCGGCGCGCACCTGCTCCTCGGTAAAGGTCTCAACATACTCGCTAAACGGTGCAGCCTTCTCGCGCTCGCGGCCCACGTGGGCAACCTCGCGGCTCGCGTTGTCGTAGCTTTCGATCACGGCATCGTCGCGGTCGAGCGAGGTGTAGCGGCGCTGGTTGCGGCCGATGGTGAGCGTGGAGCCCGGCTGCACAAAGCGATGGATGGACACCGCGGCCTCGTGGCCGGCGGCGATGGCGTCGATGGCAAAGCTGGGGCCGGTGTAGACGTCGCCGCCCACAAAGATGTCTGGCTCGGCGGTCTGGTAGGTCTGGGGATCGGCAAGGGCGCCCTGGCCGCGACCGAGCTCCACCTTGGAGCCAGCCAGCAGGTCGCCCCACACAATGGACTGGCCAATCGACATGACGACACGGTCGGCATCGACACGGCGCAGATCGTTCTCGTCGTACTCGGGCGCAAAACGGCCCTCGTCGTTAAAGACACGCGTGCAGCGCTTGAAGGTGATGCCGCACACACGACCGGCCTCGTCCAGGTGAATCTCCTTGGGGCCCCAGCTGCAGCTGATGTGAGCGCCGTCCTCAACGGCCTCGCGACGCTCTTCCTCGCTGGCGGGCATCTGAGCCTCGCTCTCCAGGCAGAACATCTCAACGTGCTCGGAACCCAGACGGCAGGCGTTGCGGGCAACGTCGATGGCCACGTTGCCGCCGCCCACCACAATGGTGCGGCCGGACAGGGAATCAATCTTGCCGCTGTTAACCTCGCGAAGGAAGTCGACGGCCACGGTCACGTCCTCGGCACCCTCGCCCGGAATGCCGGCAAGGCGGCCGCCCTGGCAGCCAATGGCAACGTAGAAGGCCTTAAAGCCCTGCGCGCGCAGCGCGTCGAGCGTCACATCGCGACCGACCTCCACGCCATAGCGGAACTCGGCACCCATCAGGCGAATAACCTCGACCTCGGCCTCGATAACATCCTTCTGCAGCTTAAAGCTGGGAATGCCATAAGTGAGCATGCCGCCCGGGCGCCCGTTTTTCTCGAACACGACGGGCTTGTAGCCCTTCTCGGCCAGATAAAAAGCGCAGGACAGACCGGCCGGACCGGCGCCGATGATGGCGATCTTCTGGTCGAAGCCACCAGCGCGCGTCGGCGTCACCACAGGCGGGACGTAGCGGGTCGCGGCGTCCAGATCACGCTGGGCGATAAACTTCTTGACCTCGTCGATGGCCACGGCCTCGTCCACGCGACCGCGGGTGCAGGCATCCTCGCAGCGGCGGTTGCACACGCGACCGCAGATAGCGGGCAGCGGGTTCTCGCGCTTGATGAGCGCCAGAGCCTCGTCATAGCGGCCCTGCGCCGCAAGCTTTAAGTAGCCCTGAACGGCAACGTGTGCGGGGCAAGCCGTCTTGCAGGGAGCGGTGCCGGACTCGTGCGTCTCGATGCGGTTGTCGTTGCGGTAGTTGGGCGACCACTTGGTGTGGTCCCACTTGGTGGCGTCGGGCAGCTCCTGGCGCGGATACTCGGGCACCTGTCCGCCCGCCTTTTTGCTACAGAGCTTTTGACCCAGCTTGGCGGCGCCGGCAGGGCACACCTCAACGCAGCGACCGCAGGCCACGCACTTGTCCTTCTCGACCTTGGCGACATAGGCCGAGCGTGACAGGTTGGGCGTGTTGAACAGCTGCGAGGTGCGCAGGGCATAACACACGTTGACGTTGCAGTTGCAGATAGCGAAGATCTTGTTCTCGCCGTCGATATTGGTGATCTGGTGCACAAAGCCGTTGTCCTCGGCCTGGCGTAGGATGTCGTAGACCTCGTCGCGCGTCACGTAATGGCCGCGGTCGGTCTCGACCACGTAGTCGGCCATATCGCCCACGGCGATGCACCAATCTGCCGGGTCGTCGGCGCAGCCCTCTCCCATCACACGACGGCTCGCGCGGCAGCTGCAGGTGCTAGCGGCATATTTGCCATCGTATTTGTCGAGCCAATGCTCGATATGCTCGATCGGCACCGAGGTGCTCGCGGCGTCGATGGCCTTCTCGACCGGAATGACGTGCATGCCGATGCCGGCGCCTCCGGGCGGCACCATCGGCGTGGCCTTGGACAGCGGTCCCTTGGACGCCTGCTCAAAGAACTTGGCATAGACCGGGTGCTCGTCGAGCTGGCTCACGCGCATGTTGAGGAATTCGGCAGAGCCCGGCACCAGCATGGGCAGCACCCACTGCTTGGCGCGCTCGGGGTTTTCCCAGTTATACTCAAGCAGACCCGTGTAGCTCATATCGTCGAGCATCTTCTCGATATCGGCTTCGGGCATGCCGGTGAGCTTGACCATCTCGGGCAGCGTATAGGGACGGCGCATCTTCATCTTGCAGAGCACTTCGGCCTGCTCGTCGGTTGCGGCCTCGGCAAACGACCAGTACTCGTAGCCCAGCAGCTCATCGCGATGCAGCAGACGGTTGGTGCAGTGCTCGCACAGCTTGACGATGGCCTCGCGCGGATGATCCGGCAGCGGCGGCACGAACTCCGAACCGATGTCGGGCTCGGTGTAGCTAATCCCCGGTCCGTTGAGAATCATGGTTGTCCCTTCTCTTGCCACAGCCCGACGAGGCCGCAGCGCCCCTCTTTTTTGCAGGCCGGGCATGCCCCCCATGCCGTTCACCCGCCATTGTTGACATTGTGTCAAAAATAGTATTGACGAACCGTCAACAATATTCAAGACTGTTAGGCGAACGGTCAGGCAAAAGAGGATGAAAGGCGGCAAAACATGGGCAACAACACAGCAGGTACCTCTGTGGTCGATGCCGTCTCCGCATCCGATAGCGCGGCAAAGCGCCTGACGGGCGACGAACGCCGTCGCGAGATCCTCGATGCCGTGCGCACCGTAAGCTCCGAGCTGGGCGTGTCCCACCTATCGGTATCGGCCGTGACCAAGCGAGCCGGCTGCACGCGTTCATTGTTCTACCACTACTTCGCCGACATGGACGCCGCCGTCACCGCCGTCATGGACGAGGCAATCGACGGTTTTATCTCCGAGCTTGAGCAGTGGAATGCCAACCGTACCGTCGGCGATATCGAGGGCGCGCTCGACACCGTCGCCCCGCTCTTTAAGCGCCTGGTCGCCAGCGGCCACGAACTGCCGCACACTCTGACCTCCAACAGCGGCGCGCTCTACGGCGGCTTTTTGCACAACGTGGTCCAGCGTGTGGCGCAGTATATCTGCGACACCACCGTGGTGGATTTTGTCGCCCACCACGAGCTGCGCATCGACCATGTCTACGAAACGTTCTACACCCTCATCATGGGTCTTTTGATGTATATCCGCACGCACCCCGATGTGCCCGACGAGACGGTCAAGGAAATCATCGCCTCGACACTCCACATCGAGGGCTATACCGCCAAGTATCCGGAGCGCAAGCCCCAGAACTGACGACATTTGGCCAAACTGCCCGCGATCAGAAGAGGGGCCGCGGGCGTGTGAAAGGAGAGCAGCATGCTGTTCGATGTTTGGGGTAGCGATACCCTTATCCACTGGGCCGGCTGGGCCATGGTCTTTATTGGCCTCATCGTGCTCAACGAGGTCGGCCGCCGCACCAAGCTGGGCGCGGCAATCATCTTTGGCGTGGCTCCGCTGGCCATGACCATCTACTGCATCGCCATCGCCGTCGGCGTCTCGCAGGGTGCCGAGTGGGCGCTCACCAACCCCACCCATGTGTACCAGAACAGCTGGTTCCACTACGCCAAGGTATACGCGGCGCTGGCCGGTTGCTGGGGCTTCATTGCCATTAAGTACCAGTGGGGCAAGATTGGCAAGGCGCATTGGTTCCGCGCGTGGCCGTTTGTGATCGTCGCCATCAACATCATGATCGCCGTCGTGTCCGACTTCGAGAGCGCCTATCACTTCTTTGTCCTGGGCGAGTCCACCTGGGTCACCTCCGAAGGTGCTACGCAGCTGGCCGGCTGGAACAACGTGTTCAACGGCATCGCCGGTATCATCAACATCTTCTGCATGACCGGTTGGTGGAGCGTCTACGCCTCCGAGGATCAGACCGATATGCTGTGGCCCGATATGACCTGGGTCTACATCATCGCCTACGATATCTGGAACTTCTGCTACACCTACAACTGCCTGCCCACCCACTCCTGGTTCTGCGGCTTTGCGCTGCTGCTGGCGCCCACCGTCGCCGCCTTTATCTGGAACAAGGGCGGCTGGATCCAGAACCGCGCCTTTACGCTGGCCATTTGGTGCATGTTTGCCCAGGTGTTCCCGTACTTCCAGGAGGAGTCCATCTTTGTGACCCACTCCACGCTCGACCCCGGCGCCGCTACCGCGGTCTCGATCGCCGCACTGGTCGCCAACGTCGCCGCGATCATCTACATCGCCTACCGCGCCAAGAAGCTCGGTCGCAATCCCTACAAGCAGGATGTCTTTGAGGGCACCAGCGATTGGGAGAAGGCCACCGCTCGTCGCGCCAAGGTCGATTACGCTCACGCCGAGTAACATGTTGGTCGCTGTTGGCGCCTGGGCATAGGCCCGCCCGCCAGGTTTTTCATCCAATGCCTCGCAGAGCCCCCGGAAAGCGTTTCGCTCGCTTTTCGGGGGCTTTTGTCGTTGCGTCTCTATTCATCTATTCAAAAACATGCGCATATATAAAATCGGATTTCAAATCATGAGGCGGCTCTATGGGGTCCCGTTTTTGGGTACAGTGTTGTCCCGATATTGAGCTTGGGGGATGTATGAATGATGAGACGATGGGCCAAGAGGATGCGGCCCAAGATGCAGAAGCGTGTGCCGAGGCCCTGGAGAGCCTAGACCGGATTTCGCTTGACGATGTTGCGTTTGACGATTCGAGCGTTGATGTGCAGGATGAGCCGGAAATCGAGGCGCAGCCCGATGATCAGGATACAGGCGACGTTGAGCCTGCCGAGGATGAGGCAGATCACGAAGACACCGAAAGCGAGGCCGACGACCAGCCCGGATCCGACACGAGCGAGGAAACCATCTTGCTCGACAACTTGCCGGCCGAAGATTCGCTGACCCGCGAGCTCCCTGGCTTAGGCTCTGCGCCTGCCGTGGACGAGACCATCGCCATGGGCGATATTCCCCTACCGTCCGTTCCTTCGGCACGCGAAGCCGAGGTTCGTCACCGTAAGATGTCGCCCAAGCGCCGCAACCTGATGGTGGCAGGCGTCGTAGCCGTCGCGCTTGTCGCCGGCGGCGCAGGCTATGCCGCTTGGAATGGATACCGGCAAGAGCAGGCCGCCGTGGTTGCCGCAAACGCCCATACCATGATGTCGGTGCAAATTGGCGTACATGCCGCGGGGCTCGACTGCTCAACTGGCTCCAAGATTCCCGTGCAGGTGAGCGGTCAGGATTCCGACGGTTCTTCCGTGAGCGAAACGCTCTACGTTGACGAGCACGGTCGCGGCATTAAGCTGCTGCCCGGCGATTACACGTTCTCCATCGCCGCCTCCCCCATCGCGGCCGACGGCACCATCTACACCGTCCCGACCACCAAGGCCCAGGTTACGGTCAAGAATGACGGGCAGGATCTGCGCGCTCAAGCCACCTTTAAGCTTAAGGTGCCCTCAGCCGACACGGTGACCGACGACCAGATCGATGCCGCCGCCAAGTACGCCGAGGAGGGCGGTGCGAGCTCCGCCGCGGCTGCCAAAGTGCTCCAGCAGGCAGCAACCGCGCGGCGCGACGCCGCCGTCAATGCCGTGAGCGCGCAAAAGGCACAGGCGTCCCGTGATGCTGACGCTCGCCACAAGGCAACCGACCTCTACCAGCTCGATATTCCCGTCGAGTGGTACGGCAAGGTCGCAACTTGGCAAAACGGAAGCACGCTATGCATCTATCTGGGCGACGACGCCAATACGCCGCTCGTGACGCTCGTCGCGGTGCGCGAGGGCGAGAGCTTTACGCCCGATGAAGGCGATACGGTTTTGGGTGCGGCCAATCTAGGCAACGGTTATACCGTCTACGCCAGCGGCCCCGTCTATCCGTACGTGGTGCCCCAGACCATCAACGGACGGACGCAGAACCCCGTGTCAACCTACCCCATGGACACGGCCATTGAGCTTGTCGAGCTTACGACCGGCAACCGCTATACGTATAGCCAGATCAAGAACGTGTTGGTCGGCAAAGACGGCAAGGCAGACACCGCGACCAAACTCGAGACCGACTACCTCGCCCAGATTCTCCTGCCGAGCATCAAAGCCCAGGACTAGCCTGGCGCAGCAAGGTGCTCCCCAACCGTGATGAAGGAGCCAGGAGGTCCTGATCCCACAGGTCCATAGATGATTAGGCAAGGAGCCACTTCCATGCGGGCACAACGTGTACCGCACCGTGCTCGCATGGAATATCGGCCTGCTCATCCATGGTAACGATTGCCGACTCGCCAAGATCGAACTGGGCCATCGAGGCATCAAGCGCGGCAATTTCGCGCTCGCGCGTTTTCTCACTTGCCATATCCACACTCACCTGAATCAGGCTATAAGCCCGCATGAGAAGTGCGTCCCCAGCCACAAAGTCCACCTCATGGCTTTTGCTCTTCTCTTTGATCAGCAGGCGGCAGACCGAGCCGGTCCTCACCGCGGGAGTCCTTCTTCTTAGCGCATTGAACACTGCGGTCTCGAGCCTCTGGCCCTGGTCCAATGCTGATGCGGGAGAGAATGCTCCAAACATCGCAGGGTCGACAGCGTAGACCTTAGACGCAGACCGCATGTTACTTGCCAATGAACGCGTGAACTCCGGCACAGAAAATAACAGGTAGGCATCCTCATAATACTCAAGTAAATCGCTGAGCGAATTACGACTGACGGGTATCTGTCTGCTCTTGAACTCGTTGTACACTTTGTTCACTGACAGCTCTCGTCCCGAAGATGCCATACACCGCGTCAAGAACAGCGATGCCAGGCGAGGGTTCTTGACGTCGTAACGTTCAACGACGTCCATGGCGACCGTTCGCGAAGCATATTCCTGTAGCAGCTGAATCGCGTCTGCAGGCGTCTGCTCAAGTGTCGCGATGAATCCCCCTTGTTCAAGATACCCGATCAGATGATGTCGAAGCAGCGCTGCATCGCTCGGGGAAAAGGTCGCATCTGGCTCGGGAACGCTCCCCGTCTTATATCGAACGTATTCCGAAAAACTCAACGGAAAAAGCTCTCGCACAAGGGAACGACCCCTGAACTCGCTCTTAAGTTCTGAGGACAGCATCTTAGAAGAAGATCCCGTCACATAGACGGTCGCTTTCTCCGTATCGACTACACGCCGCAGAAACGCACCCCATTCGGGGATTTCCTGGATCTCGTCAAAGAAAATGTAAGCGCCCTCGATTCGAGCAACAGGATACAGCGCATAGAACGTGTCGAGCACGTCCGCCAGCAGCGATGGCTCATACGGGCGCAAGCGCTCATCCTCAAAATTGAAGTAAAGCATCCGGTCAAGCTCGACGCCCCGGCTCTGAAGCCGCCGCATCTCCTGATACAGGCGATACGTCTTTCCACAACGGCGGGCCCCCACAATCACATTTACGATGTTGTCGCGCTTTGGCTCCTGTGGGTTTCCTAGATCAAGGTCTCGCTCAAAGACCTGCGGAACCCCCTGCTGTTCAAAGTCCTTTATTTTCTGGGCGATCAAGTCGTTGAATGCCATGATTCTCCAATCTTGCTCTCTAGCTAATCAAAATTATACTGATTCTTGATTAATTAGAGAGCAAGATTGTGTGTAGCTTGATTAACACTTAAGCAAGTTTTTCACTATTATTGCTCCGAAGGATATCGAGTGGCTAAGAGGACAACCGAGCTCGAATGCGACTCCCCGAGCAGCCAATTTGGCAGTCAATTTGGGACGGGGCTTTTTTGACTACCCTCCCCCTGCAGAAAAATCCCTAACGCAGTTGCGGTGAAATAGGGACTGTTTTTGCTGGTCAAACCGCAAAACAGTCCCTATTTCACCGCAACTTATTGGTGGCCTTTTGGGTGGCACTCAGCGCCAGGGGTCGGCTTCGAACATTGGCTCGCGCTCGGGTCGTCGGTCGCTGTAGGGATCGTAGCCGTCATCGTCCTCGTTCTCGGCACGGATGTAGGGATCGCGCGGCTTGGGCGCCGGCTTAGGCACAGGCTTGGGTGCGGCGGGTGCGACATCGGTCGCCGGCGTGTTTGTCTTGTTCTCGTCTATCATCTGCATATCTCCTTGCCATGTACTCATGCTCAACATCATCGATTGTCGCACGAAAAAAGGGCGGCGGACCCAATTGGATCCGCCGCCCTTGGCGTTTTGCGATGAGGTGCGGTTAAAGCCGGCCCCATAATTTACTCTGCGTCGGGGACCTCGTAGGTGGCCGCCGGCGTGTTGTCGCACACGACGGTAAAGCCACCGTCCTTGTCGACATCGACCGTCACCCGATCGCCCTCGCGCACCGTGCCGTCGATGATGGCGGCGGCGATGACATCCACGACCTCGCGCTGAACCAGACGTTTGAGCGGACGGGCACCAAAGACCGGGTCCAGGCCGCCCACAGCAAGCATCTGCTTGGCCGCCGGGGTGATGGCAAGCGTCATGCGCTCCTTGGCCAGACGCGCGCGGACGTCGGCGAGCTGAATATCGACGATCTTTTCGATCTGCGCCATGCCAAGCGGATGGAACACCACGATATCGTCGATACGGTTGAGGAACTCGGGACGGAAGGTCTGAGCCATGGCCGAGTCGACCTGGTGACGCATCTCCTCCTCGTCCTTGCCCGACAAGTCGGCGATAGCCTTGGAGCCCACGTTAGACGTCATGATGATGATCGTGTTCTTGAAGGACACCTGGCGACCCTGGCCATCGGTCAGACGACCGTCGTCGAGCACCTGCAGCAGTACGTTGAAGACATCCGGATGGGCCTTCTCCATCTCGTCGAGCAAGATCACTGAGTACGGACGACGGCGCACTGCCTCGGTGAGCTGGCCGCCCTCGTCGTAACCCACGTATCCCGGGGGCGCACCGATCAGACGTTGGACGCTGAACTTCTCCATGTACTCGGACATGTCGATACGCACGAGCGCGCGCTCGTCATCGAACAGGCACTCGGCAAGCGCCTTGGCGAGCTCGGTCTTGCCCACGCCGGTGGGGCCCAGGAAGAAGAAGCTGCCGATGGGCTTGTCCGGATCGGAGAGACCCGCACGGCTGCGACGCACGGCCGCGGCAACGGCGGAGACGGCCTCGTCCTGACCGATGACGCGCTTATGCAGCTCACCCTCCAAGCCCTTCAGCTTGTCGAGCTCGCCCTGCATCATCTTGGACACGGGCACGCCGGTCCAGGCACTCACGACCTCGGCGATCTCATCGGAGGTCACCTGCTCGTTGAGGCCTTCGCCGTCCTGCTGCTTTTGCGCCTCGAGCGCAGCCTCGGAATCCTGAATCTGCTGCTGCAGACCCGGAATCACGGAGAAGCGCAGCTCGGACGCACGGCCCAGGTCGCCGTTGCGCGTCGCGCGCTCCTCTTCGCTCTTGGCCTCGTCGAGCCGGCCCTTGAGCTCCTGCACGTGGTCGATGGCGTTCTTTTGGTTGAGCCAGCCGGCCTTTTGCACGTTGAGCTTTTCCTGGACCTCAGCGATCTCCTGACGTAGGGCCTCCAGACGCTCCTTGGAGGCGTCATCGGTCTCCTTCATGAGTGCCTGCTCCTCGATCTGCAGCTGGGTGAGCTGACGCGTGGTGGCGTCGATCTCGACCGGCATGCTGTCGAGCTCCATGCGCAGGCGGCTTGCGGCCTCATCGACCAGGTCGATGGCCTTGTCGGGCAGGAAACGGTCGGCGATGTAGCGATCGGAGAGGTCGGCAGCCGCCACGAGCGCGCTATCGGTGATATGCACGCCGTGGAAGATCTCGTACTTCTCCTTGAGGCCACGCAGGATCGAGATGGTGTCCTCGACGGTAGGCTCGCTGACCATTACGGTCTGGAAACGACGCGCGAGCGCCGCGTCCTTCTCGATGTACTTGCGGTATTCGTCGAGCGTGGTCGCGCCGATCGCATGCAGGTCGCCACGGGCAAGCGCCGGCTTGAGGATGTTGCCGGCGTCCATGGAGCCCTCGGTGGCACCCGCGCCCACGATGGTGTGCAGCTCATCGATGAACAGGATGACCTTGCCCTCGGACTTCTGCACCTCCTTGAGCACGGCCTTCAAGCGGTCCTCGAACTCACCGCGGTACTTGGCGCCGGCGACCAGCGCGCTCATGTCGAGCTCGATGAGGTCGCGGTCGCGCAGGGTGCTCGGCACATCGCCGGCCACGATACGTTGGGCGATGCCCTCGACGATGGCCGTCTTGCCGACGCCCGGCTCACCGATGAGCACGGGGTTGTTCTTGGTGCGACGGGACAGGACCTGGATGGTGCGGCGAATCTCATCGGTACGGCCGATGACCGGGTCGAGCTTGCCGGCGCGGGCGAGGTCGCAAATGTTGCGACCGTACTGCTCCAGCGCCTCAAACTGCGTCTTATCCTCGGCAGACGTCACGCGGTCATCACCGCGCAGCTCCTCGTAGACCCGCTCGATGCGCTCCTTGGTGACGCCGGCGTCGCGCAGCACGCGGCCGGCCTCGCCCTTGTCCTCGGCAAGCGCCATCAGCAGATGCTCGGTCACCACAAAGCTGTCGCCCATCTTGGTGGCCTTCTTCTCGGCCTTCTCGATGACGCGGACAAGCTCGTTGGAAAGACCCATCTGCTGGCCCTCGCCGGAAACCTTGGGCGCGTGGTCGATGGCATCCTGTGTGGAGCGTGCGAGCTGAGCCGGGTCGGCACCGATGCGCTCTATGATCACGGAGTTATTGCGCTCGCCGGCACCGAGCAGGGCGGACAGCAGGTGAATCGGCTCTACCGCGCCGGCCTGCGCGTCGGCAGCCGTGCTCATGGCGGTCTGCAGCGCCTCGCGCGACGTCATTGCTAGCTTATCGATTCTCATGGAATCACCTCTCTTGGGGCGGCCGCCCTACGGGGCGGCTTCACGTTGTTCGAGAAGTATTGTTGCCAGCTTTGCGCGATCTTATACACAAATCTAAGTCTCTATATATAAGATTTTCTGAGTGTTCCCACGACATGCAAACCACCACAAAGGGGACAGGCACCTTTGTGGTGGTCGCGGTCTCTACTCCTTCGCCGAACCCGTGCTTCCCGATTCGGCGTTCCAGGGCATCTCATCCTCGAACAGCCATGTACGGGCAGACCCACTATCGCGTGCAGTCTGCGGGTCGGGCAAGCAGGTCTGTTCATAGGCATCTTGGATACACTGACCCATAAAATCGTTGAGCTCGGCCTGGTCGCCCTCCATGACATAGGCTGCATCGCCGGCCATGATGTAAATACCCGGACCCTCATTGCCCTCGTAACCCGGATCGTACGAGACATCACATAACTTTGCGCCGTTTGCAGTGTCCAGCTCGATGGAAGAGTGACATCCGCCAACCATGTCGTTCGCTTTTGCCCGATAGGACGCATATCCGTACCAACGCTTAAATGTTTTGCCCTTGAGTAGCTCGGACGCCCTATCGATCAGGCTTGTATCCGTGGTATAGCGCATGGCCCCAAGCTGAATACTCGGATAATTGCTAATGCCCAGCGCAGCCGGTTGCTCATCAAAATCAACGGTAATGGCCTCAGGCTTGTCGTCGCCGGTCAGAAGTTCGACAGATTGAGTCACAGGCTTGACCACCGGCTCCGTCACCGCAGCAGGTAGAAACGCCATACCGACAGCGCCCATGCCAACCACGGTGATCGCAAGCGCCAAGACAATCAATCCAATACGGGCAGAACGGCTCACGGCAAAACACCCCACAATGCAAACCTTCGCCACCTGCACTAATGATACTGCCAGCTAACACTATTACCAAAAGAAGCCGCGTGCTCCTCACCACCACAAGGGGGACAGGCACCTTTGTGGTGGTTTTCGACGCTAACGGTCGACCATCTCGCGCCATGAGATTAAACTTGAATTGTTCTCTGAACATATCCATTTCTGCCTATCCTCAACAGATCTTTCTCTCGAGGAGCGCATATGAAGCCGCCTCATTCCACCGGCCGCAACGTCATCGCCATTCTCGCCATACCCATCGTGATGCTCTTCCTTATCGTCATCACGCCCTTTTCTTTTGGTATCGCCTCGCCCTTCGATCTTTGCGGGATGATCGACGCCGGCTCGCGTGCCACCTCGCTCTCCTTTGTCTGCCGTGGCGTGTTCTACGAATATGCAATTCCCACCGGACTTTGGCAGTCCAAGTTACCGTTGCTCGGTCAGATCGACGGATGCTCCCCCTATTTCTGCCTTGGACCTCAGGCGCTAAACTATCTAATCGACGACCAGCCACTCGACTCCATCGGCCTTGCCTACGACTACGCACCAAACACCGATGAGCGCCACATGAACCAAGTCCTCGACAAGATGCTTGGACAGTGCGGGCTCACCGAGGAGGCCGGTCGAACCATCTATAGCAACCAGAAATTAAAGCGAACAGAACTCCGCCGTGTCGGAAAAATCAAAGGGCGAAACAGGGCCGCCTACTGGGATGCCTGGGCAACACGCGACAAGGGCGAATTCGGACACAGCACCTATATGGTCACCGTCTACACCAAAGACGGAATTAAGGACAATGTTGACGATTTCGCGTCATCCAAACTCGGCATCCCCAAAACAACCAAACCCGCCAACCCGGATGAAATCCTGTAGGGACGCTCATTAAAATGCCGCCCAGCGATCACAATAACATCGAGCCCACCCCACCACCACAAAGGTGCCTGTCCCCTTTGTGGTGATTTTCGGCTCCAGCGCTCAAAATCTCGATCTGTAACATCTAGCTGCCGTTTTTGACCCCAGATGTTACAGATTGAGATGAAATGCTCAGCGGCGCCCGTTTATCTAGATCTGTAACAACTACTCGGCAAATAAGGGTCTACCTGTTACAGGACAAGACAAACCGCGGACCGCCACAAAGGGGACAGGCACCTTTGTGGCGGTTTTCGACAAAAAGAAGCCGCCCCATTAACAGAGGCGGCATCAAGCAAGTCTATTTATTAGCGTCCCTCAAGACCCAACGAGAATGCAGAAATGTAGTCCGGGGCTCACCCTTTCCCGAACGCGACCCTCGCGAAGCGCGTGAGCGGGCGGGAAAGGGTAAGCCCCGGACGGACAATTAAGTGCGTTACTCGGCAGCGGCCTTGAACTTGTTGTAGTTGATCAGGCAGCCGGCCTTGACGATGGCACGCTCCTCTGCCGTCATATCGGCAATATAGAGCTCAATCTGCTCGACCGCACCATCGGCGCGCACTACGTACGCGGCGATGTTCTGCAGGTCGCCGTCGAGCGTGGTACGGATACCCGGCACAAAGACGTAGTCGCCCACCTCAAAGTTGGGCTCGGCCTCCATCTGGAAGGGCGCCATGCCCCAGTTCATCACGTTGGAGCGATAGCGCTTGGTGGCGTACTCGTGGACGATGTTGGCCAGGCCGCCAATTACGCGCTGGCAGCTCGCGGCCTGCTCGCGGGCAGAACCGTCACCGGGCTTCTTGGCATAGAGCATGGAGCCGTACTCGGTCGCCTTGGCATCGGCCGCGACACCCGCGCCTGCCAGTGCCTCAAACACGCCCGCAAGCTCGGCATCGAGCGCCGCCAGGTCGCCTGCTGCCTCGCCGGCAACGCGGCGCTTTTCCACCGCGTCGACCTCCTTGGAGCGGCCCACGTAGGCCGGATCGCGGCGGCTGAGCGTAAACTCGGCCAGGCCTAGCGGGTTGGAGCGGAATGAGCTCGTCTCGCCCGAGGGAATGAGCTCGTCAGTCGTGGTGACCGGGTCCATGATCTTGGAGCACACCTTGAGCAGGATATCGTCGCCGAGAGGCTCCATCGCGGGCCACGGCTTGATGTTGGGGCCTTCGACCAGCTCGTCGGCCGGCTCAGCCTTGCCAAAGCCCCAGTACACGCGCTTCTTGTACGGCGCGTCGTCAAAGGCGTACTCGCAGGCCTCGTCCCAGGTCTCCTCGGGCAGGTCGGTCGCCGGCGTCAGGACGCCGCCGTTGGCAGCCGTCGCCGCAATGGAGCGGGCGTCCATCAGGGCCACCGCGCTCAGCTGGCCATTGCCCGGCTTGGAACCCTCACGGTTGGGGAAGTTGCGCGTGGTGTGGCGGATGGACAGGCCGTTGTTAGCGGGCGTGTCGCCGGCACCGAAACACGGGCCGCAGAACGCCGTGCGCACGATCGCGCCAGCCTCCATAAGGTCGTAGATATAGCCGCGGCGTGTAAGCTCGAGTGCCACGGGCTGGCTCGTGGGATAGACCGACAGCGAGAACTCGCCGCAGCCGGTGTTGGCGCCCTTGAGCACGCGGGCAGCCTGGACCACGGAGTCGTAGTTGCCGCCCGAGCAGCCGGCGATAACGCCCTGCTGCACGTGCAGCTTGCCGTCGACGATCTTGTCGAGCAGGCTAAAGTGCGTCTTGCCCTCGCCGATCTTGGCAGCCTCGAGCTCCACCTCGTGCAGGATGTCCTCGAGGTTCTCGTTAAGCTCGTCAATCTCAAAGCCGTTGGAAGGATGGAACGGCAGCGCGATCATGGGCTTGATGCTCGACAGATCGACCTCGACGCAGCCGTCGTAGTAGGCGACATCGGCGGGCTTGAGCTCGCGGTAGTCGTCGCCGCGGCCGTGCATGGCCAAAAACGCGTGTGTGTCCTCGTCGGTGGCCCAGATGGAGGAAAGGCAGGTGGTCTCGGTGGTCATGACGTCGACGCCGTTGCGATAGTCAGCCGTCATGCTCGCGATGCCGGGGCCCACAAACTCCATGACCTTGTTCTTGACGTAGCCCTTGGCAAAGACGGCGCGGATGATGGCGAGCGCCACATCGTGCGGGCCGACGCCGGGGCGCGGGGCGCCCGTGAGGTAGATGGCGACGACGCCGGGATAGGCGACATCGTAGGTGTCGCGCAGCAGCTGCTTTGCCAGCTCGCCGCCGCCCTCGCCCACGGCCATGGTGCCCAGGGCACCATAGCGGGTGTGCGAGTCGGAACCCAGGATCATCTTGCCGCAACCGGCGAAGTTCTCGCGCATAAAGGAGTGGATGACGGCGATGTGCGGCGGGACGAAGATGCCACCGTACTTCTTGGCCGCGGAAAGGCCAAAGACGTGGTCGTCCTCGTTGATGGTGCCACCCACGGCACACAGCGAGTTATGGCAGTTGGTGAGCACGTAAGGCAGCGGGAACTGCTCCATGCCCGAGGCACGCGCCGTCTGGATGATGCCGACAAAGGTGATGTCGTGGCTCGCCATGGCGTCGAAGCGAATCTTGAGCGCCTCGGGGTCGCCGGACGTGTTGTGTGCCTGAAGGATCGAATACGCGATGGTGCCGCGCTTGGCATCCTCGGGCGTCTGCGTAATACCGCGCTCGGCAGCCTCGGCCGCAGGCACAACCTCGCTGCCGCCGCGCAGGTAGATGCCGTCCTCGTACAGCTTGACCATACTGTCTCCCACTCTGCCCAAAAGATTTGGGCGCATAGCATACATTCGTTCAATATCGTGCCATAGAACGGTTGCGAGTGGGTTACGAATCTACACGTTCACTTTATCTCGGTAAAGTACAGGACGAGTCCGGCGAGGGCCTGCAGATTTAGTGCAAGAGTGTCCCTTTCGACTAGTCATTTAAGAACGTCCCCAATGACTACCAACGACTACCGCATCCGGAGCAAGGCAACGCCGCAGGTAGAGGACGGACAGCGAGCGACGTCCAGAGCGAACAAGTTGGCATGAAAAAGGCAAGGCATAGACCTTCTGGTCATGCCTTGCCTTTTGAATGACAAATTGTCGCTCTGGACGTCGCGCAGCGTCGGCCCGTTACGCGGGTTGGTAAAACCGCGTAACTACAAATCCCCGCCTGCGCCCAAAAGTTTGCGCATGACCTGTTCGGGGTTGACCGAGCCGTCGCGCGGGGCCAGGGCGGTGATCTTCTTCTGCATCTTGTACTCGTGCAGCTCGTCCTCGAGCTGGCGCACGCGGGCACGAAGCTTTTCGTTCTCGCGCTCGCGCTCCTCAGCACGCTCCTTCATATCGAGGATGCGCACCACGCCGGCAAGGTTGATACCCTCGTCGGTCAGCTGGTTGATGAGCTCCAAGCGCTCGATATCGGCACGCGAATACAGGCGCGTGTTGCCGCCCGAGCGCTGGGGATTCACCAAGCCTTTGGACTCGTAGACGCGCAGAGTCTGCGGGTGCATGCCGGTCAGCTCGGCCGCCACGCTGATCATGTACAGCGGTTTGTTCCTATTGTCCTCGGCCATGCTACCTGACCCCTTTCCGTCTCGTTATCGTCCATCATAAGCCCGCGGGCGCGGGCGTGCGCCACGACCGCCCTAGTACGTCGCCTTGTAACGGTTGACCTTCTCGCGATAGTCGCGCGCGTCGGCCTCGCGCAGCTTGGTCATGGCATCGCGCTCGTCATCAGACAGGTTCGTGGGAACCTGCACCTTAATCTCGACAAGCAGTGCACCGGTACGCCCGCGATGCTTAACGTCGGGCGCACCCATCTCCTTAAAGCGGAACTTCTTGCCCGTCTGGGTGCCAGCGGGCACCTTCAGACGAACCGTCGCGCCGCCGGGCGTCGGCACGTCCACCGTGCAGCCGAGCGCCGCCTCATAGACCGAGACCGGTACCTCCATGGTCACGTCGGCACCTTTACGCTTAAACAGCGGATGCTCCTCCACGTGCGTGGTCACGACCAGGTCGCCGCGCTCGCCGCCGGCAACGCCATACTCGCCGCGACGTTTGTAGCGCAGCTTGCCGCCGTCGACCGCGCCCGCAGGCACCGAGACCGTAATGGTCTGCTGCTCGCCTGTCGAGGGAATGCGATAGGTGACCTTGTGCGTCACGCCGCGGAACGCGTCCTCAGCCGTCACATCGACGGTCAGCGACAGGTCGCCGCCCTTGCGAGCGCGGCTGCGACCCGCGCCGGCACCGGCAGCGCCCGCAGCCCCGGCAAAGCCCGAGCCCCAATCGCTGCCCCAGGCGCCGTTGCCGCTAAAGATGCTGTCGAAAATGTCGCCCCAGCCACTGGCGCCCGCGCCGGCACCGTAGCCGCCGCCATACGCGCCGCCCGCGCCCGGCATGCCGCCAAACATGAGCATCTGGTCGTACTCTTTGCGCTTCTTCTCGTCCGAAAGCGTCTCATAGGCCTCGCTGATCTCCTTAAACTTGGCCTCGTCGCCGCCGGCATCGGGGTGATATTTTTGCGCGAGCTTGCGAAACGCGCTCTTGATCTCTTTGTCGGAGGCGCTCTTGGATACGCCCAGGATGTCATAGAAGGTTTTGCCTGCAGCCATCGTAGCTCCTCTCCTGTTACGTCCGCCGCCCATGCAGACGACGGTTCATGCTTTCATATGGCACTAGGCCAGAAAGGGCCCCGGGTGTTGCCCCGGGGCCCTTCTCAATTACTCCTCGGTGCTCTCGGCCGTATCGGCCGTAGCATCCTCGGGCGCCGCTTCGGGCTCCGGTGCGGGGCGCTTCTCGCCACCGTAGGTCACCGTCACCATCGCGGAACGCAGGATGCGATCCGCCATGCGGTAGCCCTTCTGGTACACATCGTTGACGGTCTCGTCGTACTGCGACGCGTCCTCGACGCGACCCACGGCCTGGTGCTCGAGCGGATCGAACGCCTCGCCCTTGGGGTCGATTGGCTCAACGCCCTCGTGCGCGAACACGTCGAGCAGCTTGGCATGTACCGCGTCAACGCCATCGACGAACTGCTTAAAGTCGTCGGAAAGCTCTTGACTGCGGGCATGGTCAATCGCGCGCTCGATATCGTCGATCACCGGCAACAGCGCGGTGACAAGCTTCTCGGTCGCGCGCTCGCGCTCGGCGATACGCTCATTGGCGGTGCGGCGACGGAAGTTCTCCCAGTCGGCCTGCAGACGGGCGGTGCGCTCGGTGGCGTCCTTTGCCTTGTCCTCTGCGGCCTTCTGAGCCTCTGCCGCAGCATCGAGCTCGCTGCGCACGTCGGCGAGCTCCTTTTGGGCCTGCTCGAACTTGAGCTTAAAGTCGTTGTCGGCGGCTTCCTCACCGGCGCGGATAGCAGCTTCCACCATCTCGTCCTCGGTCATCGTCGCCTCCTTGTTGGAATCCTCTACCTGGTTCTCGGCAGCCTCGGCGGCCGCGGCCTCGTTGGCCTCGGTATCGTCGACGGCCTCTACGGGAATCTTCACGTCCTTCTCCTCAGAGTCAACGGGGGCGGCGCCAGCGGCAGCCGCCTCCGTGCGAGCTTTACGGGCGGACATGATTACTTGTCCTCGTCGTCCACAACCTCGTAGTCGGCATCGACGACGTCATCGTCGGCAGGCTGGGCGCCGGCGGCACCGTCGGTCTGCTGCTGAGCGTCGGCGTAGACAACCTGGGCCAGCTCATAGGCCACGGACTGCAGGGACTCGCCGGCGGCCTTGATGGCCTCGACGTCAGAGCCCTCGAGCGCCTTCTTGGCGTCGGCGATAGCGGCCTCGGCCTTGGACTTCACGTCAGCGGAAACCTTGTCGCCCAGCTCGTTGAGGGTCTGCTCGGTGGAGTAGCACAGGCTGTCGGTCTGGTT
>CATZKS010000008.1 GCA_958421035.1 uncultured Collinsella sp.
GGCCAGCGTTGCCCTCGCGCTCGTGTGGCTCAAGAGTCGCCGCACGAACATCCACGTTAAGCGCAGCGACCTGCGCCCCCAGCCCGAGGTGCTCGGCAGCATTCTTAAGATCGGCGTGCCCGTGGCCGTGCAGGACGGCTGCATCCAGGTGGCGTTTATGTTTATCACCGTCATCGCCAACCACCGAGGGCTCGTCGACGCCGCCGCCGTGGGCCTGGTCGAGAAGATGATCAGCTTTTTGTTCATTGTCCCGAGCTCCATGGGCGCTACCGTCAGCGCACTCACGGCGCAAAACGCCGGCGCGGGCAAGGGCGACCGCGCACGTCAGGTGCTCAAGGACGCCATGACGATCTCGGTGGTGTACGGCTGCCTGATCACGGTGCTGATGTGGCTGGTGGCTCCGGCGTTTATTGGCTTTTTTGCCAAGGACGCTGCAGTAGTCGCGGCCGGCACCGGTTATATGCGCAGCTACATTTTCGACGCGATTTTTGCCGGCATCCACATTTGCTTTAGCGGCTTTTTCGCTGCGTATGGCAAGAGTTACATCGGCTTTGCGCACAACGTGCTAGCCGTGGCGCTCATTCGCGTGCCGGGCGCGTGGCTGCTGTCGAATGCCTATTCCGACACGCTGTTTCCCATGGGCATCGCTTCGCCGTGCGGATCGATTTTGTCGGCAGTCATCTGTGTTATCGCGTTTACCGTGCTCAACCGGCGCGGGGCTTTTGACAAGTTGGCAGCGTAGCGGGGCAACGCGAGCCTGGCGCCCCTCCCCGACCCCATTGAAAGGAGCGGTCCTGTGACCGACACGCCAAGTGAACATACTGAGGGCCTGCTCCGCATTGGCGAGGTGGCGCGCCTGTTTAACCTGAGCGTGGGGACGCTACGTCATTACGAGCAGATGGGCTTGCTGGACCCGGCGCACATCGATCCGGCAAGTGGGTACCGCTACTACGGATCGCGGCAGCTCTCCACCCTCAACACCATCAGCCACCTGCGCGTTCTCAACTTGCCGTTAGCACAAATCCGCGAGTTTGTGACCACGCGCGATGTGAACCTTATGCAGCGGCAGCTGGCTCAGCAGCAGGAGCTCATCGAGCGCAAGCGCCGCGAGCTGGAGCGCGTGTCGCGTAAGATCGATAACCGGCTTGCGCTGCTGCACGATGCCTTGAACACCGAGCTCGATAGCATTTGCACAATCGATGCGCCCGAGCTTCGCTGCGCCGTGTTGCGCGAACGCGTCAACCCTACCGACGCCTATGCGCTGGAGTGGCAGATTCGTCAATTGCAGAAGGGCCAGCACGAGACCTTTGTCTTCCTGGGCAACTTGGGCGTTGGGATTAGCGCCGAACGCCTGGCCGCCGGCGACTTTGATGGCTACGACGAGGTCTTTCTACTGCTCGATGACACCGATGAATACCTGGGCGATGTCGAGGTGCGACCCGCCGCGCGCTGCCTGACCATTAGCTTTCGCGGCACGCACGGGCAAGCGGGTCCGCGCTACGAGCAGCTGCTCGGCTATATGCGCGAGCACGGCCTGACACCCGCCGGCCCCTCGCGTGAGATTGCCCTTATCGACGACATCATCAGCGACGACCCGGCGACCTACGTGACGCAGATCACGGTACCCGTATCGCTAGGCTAGACCGAGCCTCGTCTCTAACTCGGTCAACGCCTCAAAAGCATCACGAGACGCATCTGCCGAGCGCTCACGTTCCGCAATGCGAATTCGCGCCATCAGGTGCTCTTTTGCCTGCCCTTGGGCGTGCCTCGTGCGCCCTTCCGCCTGCGAGCAATTGCGATTCTCTATATCCATTACGCCACCGGCACCTCGCCGGTAGCCAGAATCTGCTCGAGTGCGTCCTCGTCCAGCACGGGCACGCCCAGCTGCTCGGCCTTGGTGAGCTTGGAGCCCGCTTTGGAACCGGCGACCAGGTAGCTCGTCTTCTTTGACACACTGCCCGAAACCTTGGCGCCGAGTACCTTGAGCGCTGCACCTGCCTCGTCGCGGGTGCGGTTGACGAGCGTGCCGGTGAGCACGAAGGTCAGACCCGCGAGCGGCTGTGCGTCGGCGAGCTCGCCCGCCACGCCAGCGTCGGCTGCGGCTTGCGCATGCGCGGCGCCCAGGTCGACCTCGAGCGAAAGGCCCGCTTGGCGCAGACGTTCCAGCACGGCAAGGTTTTCGGGCACGGCCAGGAACTGCTTGACGCTCGCCGCAATCTTGGGACCGATGCCCTCGCACTCGGCGATGTCCTCTTCGCTCGCCAAGATAAGCTTGTCGATCGACAGGAATCGCTCGGCGATGACCTCACCCACACTCTTGCCCACATGGCGGATGCCCAGGGCAAACAGCACGCGACCGAGCGGCTGGCTCTTGGACTTGTTGAGCTCGGCGATGATTTTCTCGGCCGTCTTGAGGCCTACCGGAATGGGGTCGCCCTTCTTGACGCCCTTTTTGCTGTTGGAGCTGGCATAGGTGCGGCCCGTGTCCAGGCCGGCGATGTCGTCGACCGTGAGCCGGTAGAAGTCTGCGACATCGTGGATCAGCCCGGCGGCGATCATCTTGTCGACGATCTCGTCGCCTAGGCCGTCGACGTCCATGCAGCCGCGGCTCACCCAGTGAAGCAGTCGCTCCTTGAGCTGCGCGGGGCAGTCGATGGAGACGCAGCGGTAGGCCACCTCGCCATCCTCGTGGACCACGGGGCTGCCGCACACGGGGCAGACCTCGGGCATGTGCCAGTCGACCGAATCGGCCGGGCGCTTGTCGAGCACCGGGCCCACGACCTCCGGGATTACGTCGCCTGCCTTGTGCACGATGATGGTATCGCCCTCGCGCACGTTTTTGCGACGGATCTCGTCGATGTTATGCAGCGTGGCGCGCGCGATGGTGGAGCCGGCGACCGTCACCGGATCGAACTCGGCGACCGGCGTGAGCACGCCGGTGCGGCCCACCTGGATGCGAATTTCGCGCAGGACGGTCTGCTTTTCCTCGGGCGGGAACTTAAAGGCAATGGCCCAGCGCGGCGCGCGGGCGGTAAAGCCCAGGTCGAGCTGCTGCTGAAAGCTATCGACCTTTACGACCACGCCGTCGATGTCGTAGTCCAGGTCACCGCGGTGCTCAAGCGCCTGGGCACAGAACTCGTGGACCTCGGCGGGCGTGGCGCAGCGTGCCACGTTGGGATTGACACTAAAGCCGGCGCTGCGCAGCCAGTCCAGAAACTCGCGCTGGCTGTGGACGTGCAGCGGGTCGGTATCGGCGATGGCATAGATAAAGGTGGCCAGGTCGCGGCGCGCCGTGACCTTGGGGTCCTTTTGGCGCAGGCTGCCGGCGGCGGCGTTGCGCGGGTTGGCGAAGGGGTCGCGGCCCTCGGCATCGGCCTCGTCGTTCAGGCGCACAAAGCTGCCCTTGGGCATATAGACCTCGCCGCGTACTTCGATGGTACGCTCGCGGTCGGCGCCCATGTGGGCGAGCGCCGGCTCGGACAGGTGCATGGGCACATCCTTGATGGTACGGACGTTGAGCGACACGTCCTCGCCCGTGGTGCCATCGCCGCGTGTGGCCGCGCGCACGAAGGTGCCGTTTTGATAGGTAAGCGCAACGCCCAGACCGTCGATCTTAAGCTCGCAGGTATAGGTGACGCTGCCAGCACCGAGCGCATCCTCGGTGCGCTGGAGCCACGCGTCGAGCTCGTCCAGATCCATGGCATCGTCCATGGAATACATGCGCGCCATATGCGTGACCGGCGTAAACTGCTCGCTCACGTAGCCGCCCACACGTTGGGTATAGCTGTCGGGCGTCACCAGGTCGGGGTAGGTCGCCTCGATTTCCTGCAGCTCAACGAGCATTTTGTCAAAGGCGGCGTCCGTGATCTCGGGCGCGTCGAGCATGTAGTAGCGATAGGCATGGTAATCGAGCTCGTGGCGCAGCTCGGCCGCACGCGCTGCCGCCTGGGCACGGGCATCGATCGGTGCAGCGGTATCCGTGCTCGCTGGCGTTTCGGTATCGATGTCCACGCCGTCACCAAACAGGCTCGATTGCTTCATAGCGGCACTCCTTCGCTCGATTTCAAACGGATACTAGAGTACCACCGGTCGCAATGAGGCCGAATAGCGGTCTCGAACCGCACCGAATCGGCAGCCGCCAGACTGGGGTGGACAATTAGTTCAGATACGTATAAATCCTAGAGCTGAATCAGGCACGAACACCCCTGTTTCAACTAATTTGGGCTCCTCGAGACCATGTAAACGTCCCACTCTTCCTTCCAAACACCCATTCGAGCCCCATCCCAATCAAAAATTGCTCAAAACGCATCCCAAGCTGCTCTAGATTTATACGTATCTGAACTAACTGTCCAGACCATTATGAACCAGGCCTCTTATCAGCCCCAAGTGATCCGTTTTCCTCCGTCCTCAAGGGATCATCGCGAAAAGAGGGGGCTGTCCCGCGTTGGCGGAACAGCCCCCTCTGGCATTGGTATGTGCGATACAGCTCGTTAGTAACCCTGACCGTAGCCCTGGCCCTGGCCCTGGCCCTGCTGGCCCAGCAGCTCCTCCAGATACTGGCGCAGCTGCTCGTCGGTAATACCGCCGTTGCCGGTGTCGGTCGCGCTGTCGTCCTGTTGCTGGTTCTGCAACTCCTCGTCGGAGCCCAGCTCGACGGTGACCTTCTTCTCTTCCTTGCCGCGCATGAGCGTGATCTCGACCTTCTCGCCCACCTCGTGGCTGCGCAGCGCGATGATCAGGCCATCGGCGCTCGTGATCTCGTCGTCGCCCAGCTTGGTGATGACGTCGCCCTCCTGAATGCCGGCCTTGGCAGCAGGACCATCCTCGACGACGCTCGCCACATACGCGCCGCTATCGGTGCTCAACTTGTTGGTGCGGGCATTAAGTGCATTGACGCTCGAAAGCGTAGCGCCCATGTACGGATGCACCGGCGTCTTGCCGTCGATGATCTGGTCGGCAATGTTCTTGGCGTAGTTGACCGGAATGGCAAAACCCACGCCCGAGCTGGAGCCCGAGTAGCTCTCGATGAGCGAGTTGATGCCCACCAGCTCACCGTTGTCGTTGACGAGCGCGCCGCCGGAGTTGCCCGGGTTGATGGCGGCATCGGTCTGAATCATGTTGGCATAGATGGTGTTACCGCTGGTAGAGCTCATGGCCGTGGAGCGGTAGAGCGCCGAGACGATACCGGTGGAGACAGACTGCTCGTTGCCGAACGGCGAGCCGATCGCCATAACCCACTCGCCCACGTTGAGCTTGGAGGAATCACCAATCTCGATCGGCGTGAGCTTGGAGGCGTCGGCGTCCTTGAGCTTGATGACGGCCAGGTCGCTCGAGGCGTCGTTGCCCACGAACTCCGCCTCGTAGGTGGTGCCGTCGTCCATGGTCACCACGTACTGGTCGTAACCATCGACCACGTGGTTGTTGGTGAGGATGTGACCCTCGGTATCGAGCACAACGCCCGAACCGACGCTGCCCGAACTATCCGACTCATCAGCAGACTGCGAAAGCGAGCCATTCTGGCTGCCGCTCGAAGTGGCGGTGATGGAAACGACGGAGGGCAGGGCCTTGGCAGAAACGGCCTCGGCCAGCGTGGTGTCCTCGGAATCGATCGTGATCTTTTGCGTCGACGAACCCGAAGCACCCGCCGTCACGGCATTCTTGCCGCCGCCGATATCGAGCGTGCCGCTCATAATGAGCGCGATGACCAACAGGGCGCCGCAGGCGCAGCCGGCGAGCGCTGTAATGAAAATCGGCAGCTTTTTGGTCTTGGTCTTGACCACCGTGTGCTTGTTTACAACCTGCTGACCGCCCAGCGGCTTGCCGGTCTGCGTGTCGTAGGCCTGCACGTAGGGAATGTTGCTGCCGGCAGGCGTCGACTCCACCTGCACACGCGGCTGCTGCTGGGTCTCGCCGGCGTTGCCCGCGTCCTGGGGACGCTGGGAATCGTTCTCGCTCATAGCTGCGATCCTTTCGTCAAATAACCAAAGGCCCGCCAAACATGTGGCGGGCCATCATTGTTCACGTTGAGTTGTACCCCAATATGCGGGCGAACGTGTATGAGAACGCAATCTTTTAGGAAGGCTTAAGTTCTGCTGCAGATTCGAGAGGAACCCGCGCCTGCGTCAAAACCACCACGAAGGTGCCTGTCCCCTTCGTGGTGGAAATCTAGTCCTTAAACAGATAGCCCACGCCGCGGACGGTGGTGATGTGTGCCGCGATCTGCGGGCCCACCTTGGAGCGGATGCGTCGGATGTGCACGTCGACGGTACGCGTACCGCCACAGTACTCAAAGCCCCACACGCGGTGCAGCAGTACCTCGCGGCTGTAGGCACGGTTGGGATGCGTCGCCAAAAAGCTCAGCAGCGAGTACTCCATCAGCGTCAGGTCGATGGGCTCGCCATCGAGCGTCACCTGGTAGGTAGCCAGGTTGATCTCGAGGTTATCGATGTTGAGCACATCGTCGGCGGTAACGGTCTCCTCCTCGCCCATCAAGCGCTGCGCGCGAGCCTTGAGCTCGTTGGGCGTCGCCGTGGGGCACACAAAGTCGGCATGCGCGTGATTGGGCAGGCGCAGGGTGCCGAGCGCCTCATCGTCGACGATCACCAACATGGGGACGCCGCCGCGATCGTCAAGCCACTTGGCAATCTGATCGATGCGGTCGCTGCGGATGCCATCGGAATCGAGGATCAGCAGGTCAAAGTCGTGCGCCGCAGTCGGCGAATCGGGAGTAGCCAGGCTCACCTCGACACCCAGGGTGGTCGTCAAGCTGCGGGCAAACTCGTGGAAGCGCGTCGTGCGCGCCATGAACAGGGCACTCTTTTCGGACATATCGGCCTCCAAAGAAATGAGCTCAATCGTACTGGAACAAGCCAGCGCGATTAGGAGTTCGCCAGGTAGTGCTTGATCTCCCACTCGGTGATCGTAGACTCAAACTTATGCCACTCGTCACGCTTCTTTTTGAGGAAGAAGCTGTGGATGTGCTCGCCGAGGGCATCCTTCATAAACTGCGAGTCCTCAAACACGTCAAGTGCCTCTTTGAGCGAGCGCGGCAGCGGCGTGTAGCCGGCCTCGAGCATCTGGCGGTCGGTGAGCTTGAGCGTCTCGGCCGTGGCCTCGGGCGGGAGTTCCAGCTTGCGCTCGATGCCGTCCAGACCAGCCGCCAGCGTGACGGCGTTGACCAGGTACGGATTGGCCATGGGGTCGGGACTGCGCAGCTCGATGCGCGTGGACAGCTGCTTGCCGGGCTTGTAGACCGGGATGCGGACCATGCTCGCGCGGTTGCGCAGGCCCCACGTGGCGTACTGCGGCACGGAGTCGCCGCCCGTGGTGATGCGCTTGTACGAGTTGACCGTGGGGTTAGTGATAGCGCTGATCTCGCGCGCGTGTGCCAGAATGCCGGCCATGTAGTGCTTGGCGATATCGGAGAGGTGATACTTCTCGTCGTCCTCGCCCCAAAAGACGTTGTTGCCGTCGTGGTCGAATAGCGACTGGCACAGGAACATAGCGCTGCCGTCCTCGCCCGCCAGCGGCTTGGGCATAAAGGAGGCGTGGCACCCGCTCTCGTAAGCCTGCTGCTTAATGATGAGTTTGGCCGTAGTGATGGCGTCGGACATGCTCAGGGCCTCGGCGTGGCGCAGACTCATGCCGTGCTGCGAGCGGCCGGCGGCGTGGAAGGTGTACTCCACGGGCACGGACATCTTCTCGAGCGTGAGAACCGTGTTGCGACGCAGATCGCGAGCGGCATCGCTCACCGAAAGATCGAAGTAGCCCACGTTGTCGAGCGGCTCGGGCGTGTGCTCGTCGGGAAAGTAGTAATACTCCAGCTCGGCACCAACGTTGAGCAGGTAGCCGGCCTTCTCGGCCTTATAGAACATGCGGCGCAACGCATCGCGCGGATCACCGGCGAAGGGCTTGCGGTCGGGGGTGCACACGTCGCAGAACACGCGGGCGACGCCGTTGTGGCTCGGGCGCCACGGCAGGATCTGGAAGGTCGAAGCATCGGGAAACGCCAGCATGTCGGCTTCCTCGGGCGTGGCAAAGCCCTCGATGGCGGAGCCGTCAAAGCCAATACCCTCCTCAAAAGCGACCTCGAGGTCCTCGGGGCTAATGGCAAAGTTCTTGAGGCGGCCGAGAATGTCGACAAACCACAGACGCACAAAGCGGATGTCACGCTGCTCTACGGAGCGGAGTACGTAATCGATGTTCTGCTGGTTCATGTCGCTCCCCTTTCTTTCGGGCGGGTTTCGACTGGTCTATATCGCAGATACTATCGCAGAAAAATGTTTCCGCAGGGTTAAAGCGTATCAAGCGCTCAAAAAACGTGCGCGAACAGGCAGTTGCGAACGAGCGGTTAGCGCGAGGTCGAAGCGCGGTGTTCGATGTGACCGGGAACCTCGATGCGTTTGGGCGCCAGCTTTGCGGCCTCGCCCACCGTAGTGGTAACGATGTCGATGCGCTCGGAGAGGCGCTCGACCACGCGCTCGGCAATGGTGAGGGTGTCCTGCGCGGCCGTGGTGACGCCGCCAAAGAGCACATGGTTCCAGGGGTAGTCGTCAAACGTCGCGATCTTGAGACCCGCCGGCAACGACGGTCCCAGCTGCGCCAGCGCCTCGGTCAGACGCAGGAAGACCAGGCCGTTGACGGCGATGAGGCCGAGCCTTTTGCCCGCATAGCCGCGGATGGTCTCGTCCAAGCGGCCAACGCCCGTGGCACCGCCATCGGCCAAGGTGACAACCTCGCCGGCAAGGCCGCGTCGCGACAGCTCGTCGGTAAAGGCCTCGGCGCGCTCGCGACGCACGGGGCTGTCGTCGCTCGCCTCGGTGAGCAGGCACAGGCGCTCGCTGCCCGCAGCAGCCAAGGCGTCTACCAAGCCAGCGACCAGCTCACGGTTGTTAGATGTCACCAGATCGACACCGCCGTCGGCAACGTCGCGGTCGAGCAGCACAACGGGCAGGCGCCCCGCGGCCGCGGCGATCGCCTTGTCGTTGCCTCCGCAGGTGTTGACGACCAGGCCGTCCACGTCAGCATCGATAAGTCTGGCGAGCGACTCGGCCTCCTTAGCGGGGTCGTTGCCGCTAATGGCCGTCATGAGCGAGCAGCCGCGCGCGGCGGCGCTGGCGGAAAGGCCCTCGAGCATAGCGCTGGAGAACGGGTTGGCGATGTCGGCCAGGATCACACCGATGAGGTTGGTACGCGAGCTGCGCAGATTGCGCGCGGCAGCACGTGGGCGATAGCCGGTGCGCTCGATGACCTCGGCGATGCGGGCGCGGGTCTCCTCGGTCATTTGCCCGGGACGGTTGTTGAGATAGCGCGAGACCGTGGCCGGGCTCACACCCGCCTCGGCGGCAATGTCCTTGATTCTCATCTGCGCCATGGCGCACCCCGTTTCCCAATTGTCAGCAGTCTGAGCCATTTTAGGCATTTTTTTAAAAATCTCGCTTGCAAAACGCTGTAGGTGAGTATACTACAACTCGAAACGAAACCGATTTCGTAAACCGATTTCGGTAAGCGTTGGCGCGGAGGTGCAAAGATGTACCCTACCGTCTTGGCACCTCCGCGCCAACGCCATATCAAAGGTGTACGCACGAGCAAGAAGGAGCTGCGCGACCATGGGTAAAACGGTTCTTACCTTCGGCGAAATCATGATGAGGCTCTCGCCCAAAGATCATCTGCGCATTGAGCAGGCAACCGAGTTTGACGTCCGCTACGGTGGCGCCGAGGCCAACACCGCTCTTTCCCTGGCCTACCAAGGCGACAAGGCCGCTTACGTATCCGTTGTCCCGGCCAACCGCCTAGGCGAGTGCGCGCTGCGCTCGCTGAAGGCCTACGGCGTCGACACAACGCGCGTCGTGCGTCAGGGCGACCGTCTTGGCTCCTATGTGTTTGAGGTCGGCGCCTCGCAGCGCGGCAACGGCTGCGTCTACGACCGCAAGTTCTCTGCCATCAACATGGCCAAGCGCGACGTCTTTGACTGGGACGAGATCCTCAAGGGCATCGATGTCTTCTATTTCTCCGGCGTGACCCCCGCCGTCTCCGATGAGATGGCTGCCGCCTGCAAGGATGCCCTCACCGCCTGCCGCGCCAAGGGCATCACGACCGTGTGCGACGTGAACTATCGCGGCAAGATGTGGTCGCCCGAGAAGTCGCAGGCCACCATGAAGGAGCTCCTGCCGCTCGTCGACATCTGCATCGCCAACGACGAGGACGCACCCGCCGGCCTCGGCATGACCTGCGTCTCCGGCTCCCTTGCCCACGGCATCGAGGAGCGCGACACCTACGTCGAGATGGCCCGTCAGATTTGCGCCGAGTACGGCTGCAAGAAGGTCGCTTCGGTCGTCCGCAACATCTCCTGCGTCGAGCGCTCCATCTGGATGGGCATGCTCTATGATGCCGAGAGCGGCGAGCACTGGTTCTCCCCTGCTCACGATGTGCACGTGCTTGAGGGTGTTGCCGCCGGCGACGCTTTCAACGCCGGCCTGGTCCACGCCCTCATCAACGACTTCGATCCGCAGGCTGCCGTCAACTACGCGATTGCGGCTTCGATCCTCAAGCTCACCATCAAGGGCGACTCCAACTTGGTGACCGCAGACGAGATCGCAGCCGTAGCATCAGCCGCCGACGGTGGCACCCGCGTCGCGCGCTAGTCCGTCTCCATTCCGCGGGCCGCAGCTTTCCAATCCCATACCCCTGCGGCCCGCTCCCTGATTCCTCCGGCCGGGCAAAACCACCAGTCCCATTCCGGTTTTGCCTGGCATTCCCTACATGACTGGTCGAGCAGCCGGTTTTGGAATTGCTTGAACCCCAAGCAGTGCCTCCGATAACCAATCCAAAATCGGCTCCTGACCAGCACATTTGGTAATCACGCGCCCATGCGCGCCACACATCGAAAGGAACATCATGTTCGATCAGTTCTACACCACGCTTGAGTCCCTGGGCATCGTGCCGGTCGTTGTGCTCGACAAGGTCGAGGACGCCGCCCCGCTCGCCCACGCTCTTATGGCAGCTGGCATGAAGTCCGCCGAGGTCACCTTCCGCACCGCCTGCGCCGCCGAGTGCATCGCCGCTATGGCCGAGGCCGAGCCCGAGATGTGCGTTGGCGCCGGCACTGTCCTGACCGTCGAGCAGGTTGAGCAGGCCCGCGCCGCCGGTGCCAAGTTCATCGTCTCCCCGGGTTACAACGAGGACGTCGTGAAGCATTGCATCGACATCGAGCTGCCCGTCCTTCCCGGCACCGTGACCCCCTCCGAGGTCACCGCAGCCGAGAACCTGGGCCTCAAGGTCACCAAGTTCTTCCCCGCGTCCCAGTATGGCGGCCTGAACACCATCAAGGCCCTCGCCGCTCCGTTTGTCGGTCACCGCTTTATGCCTACCGGCGGCGTGAGCACCGCCAACGTCGAGGAGTACCTGAGCTCCTCCGCCATCATCGCCTGCGGTGGCACCTGGATGGTCAAGCCGGCCCTGTTTGCCGACGGCGACTTCTCCAAGGTCGAGCAGATCGCCCGCGAGGCCATGGACGTCGTCAAGAAGGTCCGCGGCTAGGTTTAGCTCTCTATCGTGAAAGGGGGCGTACCCTAGACCTCGCCCCCTTTCTTTTAAAGCGGCTCGGAAGCGCGCCGTTTCCGTCACGAACAAGAACCAAAACCGTCTTGTATGCTGATAGAACGTGACGGAAGCGACACGCCCCCGAGCCGCTTTGTATAATCGGCTGGCAGTCGCGCTCAACTGAGCCACTTCGGTAAAAGCCGAGCCATCAAAACAGCTGCGGCGCCGTCTGGAGGAATGGACCCTTGCTTCCGGTCTTTTCCTCCAAGCGGTGCCGCAGCTTTGTGCCCCGGTTACGCCCCAACGCAGTTGCGGTGAAATAGGTACTGTTTGCGCCACCTAGGCCGCAAAACAGTCCCTATTTCACCGCAACTTATATGGGGATTGATTAGATGGCCGAGTCTTTGGACAGCTCAAAATAGTCGGGATGCAAGGCGATAACCGGACCTTGCTCTTCGGGCATCAGGTGCAGGTGTGTCTCTGCCAGATAGCTCGCCGCGTCGGTATCGCCCCTCTTAATGGCCTCGAGAATCCGGCGATGCTGCCGACGAATCGGCTCCCAATCCAGATCCTGTGACACCATACGCAACCAGTTGTATCGCTCAAAATGCGTGTTGATGCTCTTCATCCAATCCCACAACATGTGACGACCGGCAATCTCAAAACATGTCTCATGGAACAGGTTATCCAGGTCAAAGAAACGGCGCGTTTCGCCATGGTCGAGCGACTCGGACTCAGTAAGAATCTGCTCAAGCCGCTGCTTTTGCTCGGGCGAGGCGGCCGAACAGCATTTAATAAGCACGCTTCTCTCGAGCTTCTCGCGCAAAAAACAGGCGTTTTCGGCGCGTTCCATGCTGATCTTAGAGACGTAGGTGCCGCTTTTGGGACGCGTTTCCACCAGCTCCTGCTCACGCAGGCGCACAAAGGATTCGCGAATGGGCGTGCGCCCGATTCCCGTCTCCTTTTCCAGACCAATCGCCGAAAGGCGCGTGCCGGGCCTGAGCTCGGCGTAGATGATCTTGGACCGCAATGCGTTGTACGCCTGGTCTTGCAGGCTCTGATAATGCTGGTGCTGTTCCATAAAGCCCTCGGATAAGTCCTCGGTTAGTCGAATACCACCATGCAATACTATCGCATCCCCGCCCCCTCATAAGTTGCGGTGGAATAGTTCCTGTTCAAGGCCTTCAGCAGCAAAAACAGGAACTATTCCACCGCAACTACAGCCAACGAGTTGTTGCGATTAGGTGAACGTTCACCTTTTTATTGTTTTTCTCTTCGCAAATAAAATCCCGTGCGTATACTTAGGCTCAAACGAAACCGATTTCGTTGAGCGTGGGCAATAGGATGCTAAGACACACCCTACCATCTTGGCATCTTATCGCCCACGCAATGCCATTTGCTTTCTTCCCGTCTCGTTGGACCTTTAGTCCCATTCCGGCACAGCGAGACACTTCCTAGACGACTGACCGTGGGGCCGGCTTTTCTGCTTTTGCAGCAGTGCCTCCGATAACCCTCTTTTGCCGGCCCGGGTCAGCTTTTTCACACAACCGAAAGGACGGGTAGCAACATGCGACCGCTCATCATCATGCATGGCGAGAACATCGACTGGTGCCATACCGTCATCAGAATGCTGATGTATCTTGTGGGCGTTGCAGTACTGGCACTCGGTATGAGTCTCCAGACGGCATCCGGCCTGGGCGTCGCCGCGCTCACGTGCTTTGCCACAACCCTATCCATGCTCACTGGCAAGACGCTCGGCTTTTGGATCACCGCAACCTACGTCGCCTACATCGTGGCGCAATTAGCCATCTTGCGAAGCGAGTTCCAGCCGCGCATCCTGCTCGAGTTGTTCTTCTCAACGCTGATTGGCGGCTTGACCGACCTCTTCATGGCGGTCAACCCACTGCATCCCACGGCACTCCCCACACAGATTGCGACCATGCTGCTCTCCCTCGCTGTCACCGCATTTGGCGTAAGTCTCGTCGTCAACATGGGCGTTGTCCCCAACGCGCCCGACGGCTTGGTGCAAGTCATTGCCGAAAAGCTTAAACGCCGCTTTGGTGACGTAAAAGTCGTGTTTGACTGCTCACATGTCGCCGCCTCGCTCGCGTTGTCGCTGATCTTTATGTACAACCTGGGCGGCTTTGGCGTCACGACCGCCATCTCGGCACTGTTCCTGGGCCATGTCATCAACGTCGCCAACAAGCTGTTCGCCCAGCGCTTTATCCGCGCGGCATTCGGAAAATAGCACCACCGTAAGAACCCGCGAACAGCGCTATACGTTGCTATATCTCACCATACTTTGCTATATCTTGCTATACTTTGCTATATCTTGCTATATCTTGCTATATCTTGCTATATCTTGAGCAAAGGTGGCTCACATGCAAACAAACCCTTTTAAGCCCACAGCAGGTAAAACACCCCCCACGATTATCGGCCGCGAAGATGTACTCGAAGAATTCAATGAGGGCCTCGTCAACGGGCCTGGTGCCCCGGGGCGCCTAATGCGCATAGCCGGCGTCCGTGGAACGGGCAAGACGGTCCTCCTTGACGAGTGCTCACGTTTGGCGCAAAGCCGTGGCTGGACGGTCATAAAAGAGGTCGCAACCGAGGGACTTTGCCAACGCATTCTCGAACAGCTGCAGCCCAAATTCCAGGCCAAACACGCCAGATTTGAGCCCACCGTAGCTGGCATATCCATCGGCAGCATAGACATTGAGCGAATCGGTCCATCGCTACGCGACGCCATGAGACAGACAATATCCAAGAATGAAAATGGCCTGCTCATCACTCTCGACGAGGTTCAAGACGCAGAGCTCGATGAGGTCCGAACGCTCTCCATTGCGATTCAGCAGGTTATCGGCGAAGACCTTGATATAGCCTTTGTTTTTGCGGGGCTGCCTTCGATGATTGAAAGCATCATCAACGGAAAGACACTTACGTTTTTGCGCCGTGCCCTCCCCTTTGACCTGAAGGCTGTGGCAGTAACCGAAGTGTCGTACTCCCTCGAGGAAACCATTGAAGCGTCTGGCATGGAGTTGCAGCCAGGTATTGCCGGCCAACTTGCCGAGGCAACGCAAGGTTATCCTTTCATGATCCAACTCGTTGGATACTACGCATGGCAGTTGGCGAGACGCGCACATACAGCGATTATTGGAGAAGAAGAAGCCGAGCGCGGCATTGCAACGGCACGCGAACGCTTCTGCGCCATGGTGATTGAGCCCGCGCTGCAGCGCATTCCGCCCACGTGCATCGCTTATCTGCTGAGCATGGCGTCTTTGGGGCAGACGAGCTCGACCAGCATGGTTGCCGATGCCCTAAACAAAACGCCTCAACAGGTGAGTTCCGTCCGCAGCCGCCTGTTAAGAGAATCGATTATCGAGGCTCCCTCGTACGGCAAGGTCTCATTTGCCATCCCCTACATGCGCGACTACCTCTACGAGCACAAAGCCGAACTGGAAGTTGAACTGTAGAAACGGCAACTGCCCTGCAAGACGAAAACCGTTTTCGTACGGATTTAAAGCAGACGTAAACGGTTTTCGTCTTGATTTGCGTACGGAATTAAGACGTAAATTGCGCTTTCGTACGCTTATTACCAGACGCAAATTGTTTTCGTCCGGCCATGCGTCCCCAATCTAGACGAAAAGAGCCCCGAGCTCGTATGAACTCGGGGCTCTTTGTGCCGCGCATCTATGAGAGGAGATATTTGATGCGCATGGGCGCTACTCCATGTAGCCACCCTGAATGGCGGAAACTGCATGCTCAGTAAAGAACTTGAGCGTGCCGGAGGTATAGCGATTAGCCTTGGGCTTCCAAGCGGCTCGACGCTCGGCCAGGACGGCGTCGACCTCGGCCGGCTCCATCTCCTTACCGGCGATGCCCACGATGGACAGCGAGCGCTCGGGGATGTTGATTCGGATAAGGTCGCCTTCCTCGATCAGGGCAATCGGGCCGCCCACGGCAGCCTCGGGCGAAACGTGACCGATAGCCGGGCCCTTGGAGGCGCCGGAGAAGCGGCCGTCAGTGATCAGGGCAATGCTCGCGCCCAGCTCGGGGTCGCTGGCGATAGCCTCGGTGGTGTAGAACATCTCGGGCATGCCGGAACCCTTGGGGCCCTCATAACGAATGATGACGGCGTCGCCGGGCTTGACCTCGTGCGTTAGGACGGCGTGGATAGCGTCCTCTTCGCAGTCGAACGGACGTGCCTTAAGCGTGGCCTGGAACATCTCGCGCGGAACAACCGTGTGCTTGACGACGGCGCCCTCGGGGGCAAGGTTGCCGTGGAGGATGGCGATGGAGCCGTCGGTACCAAAGGCCTGGTCAAACGGGCGAATGATGTCCTCGCGCTTGAGGTTCCACTTCTCCAAGTAGCGGCCGCACTTCTCGTAGTAGCCGTTGTTCTTGAGGTCCTCAAGGTTCTCGCCGAGGGTCTTGCCGGTGACGGTCATGACATCGAGGTGGAGCATCGACTTGATCTCCTCCATGATGCGCGGCACGCCACCCGCATAGTAGAAGAACTGCGCCGGCCACTCGCCTGCGGGACGGACGTTGAGCAGGTAGTGGGCGCCACGGTGCAGGCGATCGAAGTCGTCGGCGGACATCTCGATGCCAAACTCGCGGGCGATCGCGGGGATGTGCAGCAGCGAGTTGGTGGAACCGGAGATGGCGCCGTGGACCATGATGAGGTTCTCGAAGGACTCCTTGGTCACGATGTCACGCGGACACAGGTTGTGCTCGGAGAGCCACACGGACTGACGGCCGGCCTCGCGCGCAAACTCACGCAGATCGGAGCTGGTTGCGGGCAACAGGGCCGTGCCGGGGAGCATAAGGCCCAGGGCCTCGGCGGTAACCTGCATGGTCGACGCGGTGCCCATAAACGAGCAGGCGCCGCAGCTGGGGCATGCGTTGTGCTTGGCAAACTCAAGCTCCTCGCGGGAGATCTCGCCGCGCTCGTAGCGGGCAGAAATCGCGCCGAGCTGCTCCAAGGTCAACAGATCGGGACCGGCATCCATGACACCGCCGGTAACGACGATGGAGGGGATGTTGATGCGGCCCATGGCCATGAGGTTCGCAGGCAGGCCCTTATCGCAGCTGGCGACAAAGACGCCGGCGTCGAACGGGGTGGCCTTGGCATGGATCTCGATCATGTTGGCGATCATGTCGCGGCTGGGCAGCGAGTAGTTGATGCCATCGTGGCCCTGGGCCTCGCCGTCGCAGATATCGGTGCAGAAGTAACGGGCACCGTGACCGCCAGCCTCGGCAACGCCGGCACGGACCTCCTCGACCAGCTCAAACAGGCCGGCAGAACCCGGGTGCGAGTCGCCAAACGTCGACTCGATAATGACCTGCGGCTTGTCCAGGTCCTCGATGGACCAGCCAGAGCCCAGGCGCAGCGGGTCCATCTCGGGGCTGATGGTGCGAAACTTGCCGGAACGCGGCTGCAGCTTGGCAACCAGGTCGGCTGCCTCCTGCTGAATCTGTACCTTGGTCTTCTCGTCCATGATGCTCTCCTCTTTTGATTTGAACGGTTGTACCAATCGTTGGTTAATGAATCAGGTGTAAATGGGTACCGAGCGATGCACTCGGCGGAAGATGCTTGGCTACGCGAACTAGGCGAAGAACGAAATCACCAGGGCGCAGGCAAGACCCGAAAGGCCGATGAGCGTCTCCATAACGGTCCAGGACTTGAGGGTTGTCTTCTCGTCAATCTCCAGGAACGAGGAGCACATCCAAAAACCGGCATCGTTGACGTGCGAGAGGGCCGTGGCACCGCCGCAGATAGCAAGACAGATAGCGGCGCGCATGAGCACTGAGGCTCCGGCAACCGCGGGCATGGCGGCCATAATGCCCGATGCCATGGTCATAGCGACGATGGAGCTGCCAACAGAGGCGCGCACCATGACGGCAATCAAAAAGGCAACGACCACCAAAGGCAGCGGTGAGGCCTCGAGCATAGGGCCGATAACCTGGCCCAAGCCGCAGTCTTGCAGCATCCAGCGAATGACGCCGCCACAGGCGATAACCAGCAAGATCATGCCGACGGGTTTAAGAGAGCGGTCGAGCAGGGCTTTGAGCTCGGCGCCGGAGTAGCCGCGGCGCGCGCCCAGCAGATACATCGCGACGAGCGTGGCGAGCGTCAAAGCGACAAACGGCTTGCCTAGGAAGGCGAGAATCGAGGCGAGCTCGGCGGGCATGGG
Organism: uncultured Collinsella sp.; assembly: GCA_958421035.1. Lineage (GTDB taxonomy): Bacteria > Actinomycetota > Coriobacteriia > Coriobacteriales > Coriobacteriaceae > Collinsella. The sequence continues at coordinate 17,739 of CATZKS010000008.1, forward strand.
GATATAAGAGGACAACGTGCCCAGCAAAATCAGACAAAGCGGCGTGAGCACGATGGCAAGCACCATGCCAAAGGAGGGAAGCTCCTTTTCGTCGCTCGCGCCCTCGGCAGAGGTAAAGTGCTCCGGAACATCGGTAAAAATGCGACTGCCCACGTTGCGACCCCAGATGACGCCGGCGATCGCCATAGCGATGAAGGCGGTAGGGATACCGACGAGAATCATGGTGCCCAGGTCGACACCGAGCGTGCCGGCGACCAGAACCGAACCGGCCGATGGCGGCACAAACGCATAGCCAGCGGCAAGTCCTGCGAGCAGCGCGATGCCGTAGTAGAGCGTCGACTTTTTGGTCTGCGATGCCACGCTAAACGCAAGTGGGATCAAAACGACCACGCCGGCCTCAAAGAACACCGTAGTGCCGATAACCAGACCGGTAATTCCCAGCGCCCAGCTGGAGTGACCCTGCCCAAAGGTATCGATGAAGGTCTGGGCGATCTTCTTGGCGCCGCCGCTCTCTTCAAGAATCTGACCAAACATCGAGCCCAGGCCAATGAGCAGGGCGATGTTTTGCAGCGTGGTGCCCACGCCCTTGGTGACAGTGTCCGCCACCAGGTCGAGCGGCATACCGGCGCCGATGCCGATCGCGAGCGCCGAGACCATCATCGAAAGCACGGGATGCAGCTTGAACTTAATGATGAGCGCAAGCAGCAGCGCAATGCCCACGATGGCGGCGATGACCAGCCTGGTGGGGTCGGCCATAAACGTTGGGTCTGACATCTTTCCTCCAATTCATCAGACCTTTTGAATTCGGCTTAGACTATAGCGTGTTTTCAATAGGTCTGATGTTTCAAATTGATATTTGTTCAAAATACATCTGATGTATTTCATGAACGATCTGTTTTTGACGGTAAACGGCTACTTACAGCTCCCCACTGTCTAGGCGAACCGCCGCGGCTTCTGTTGAATGAGTTAGAATAGCTCTGATGAATTCTTTTGATATGAGGTGAAGCGTGGCACGAGCCGATTCGGGACTCCCCGAGCAGATTTCCGAGAAAATCATTCAATTGATCTTGGATGAGCATCTTGAGCAAGGCGATCGCCTGCCCAAGGAGGCCGTGCTCGTCGAGCGCCTGGGCGCCGGCAGGAGCACGGTGCGCGAGGCCATGAAGCTGCTGCAGTCGCGCAACATCGTGCGCATTAAGCAGGGCTCGGGCACCTATGTGGCCTCGAACCCCGGCGTTGCCGACGACCCGCTGGGCTTTACCTTTATCGATGACAAGCAGCGTCTGGCGCGCGACCTACTCGAGGTGCGCTTTATGATCGAGCCGCAGATTGCACGCATGGCAGCCGAGCACGCAACCAACGACCAGGTCGTCTGTATCAAAGAGCTCTGCGACGAATCCGAGCGCCTGGCCGAGGCCGGTGAGGATTACTCCGCCGCCGACACCGCGTTCCACAATGCCATTGCCGAGAGCTCCGGAAACCTCGTCGTTCCCCGCCTGATGGGCGTGCTCAAGGCATCCGTCCCCCTCTTTATCGACGTGACTGGCAAAAAGCTCGTCGAGGAAACTATCCGCACGCACCGCGATGTGGCCGACGCCATCGCCTCGCGCAATCCCACCGCCGCGCACGACGCGATGTATCTGCACCTGGTGTATAACCGCAACATGATCGCAGAGGGCACGCAGGCAAAAAGCGAGTAGAGGTCCGCACGGCAGGGGCTTTTCTGCCGTTCACCTTTTAAAAGTGAACGTTCACCTGATTTTAGGAAATAAGGGGTGCCTGTTGCGCCGCTTCTCCTATACTGAGCTTGTACTAAAAGTAAGATAAATATAGATGAACGTTTCTTTTGAAAGGATCGCTATGTCTGATCTTATGGACAGCTTCCGTCTGGACGGCAAGGTCGCACTGGTAACCGGCGCCACCTATGGCATTGGCATGGCTATCGCCGAGGCGCTCGGAGAGGCTGGCGCCAAGATCGCCTTTAACGCACGTCACGCCGACAAGGTCGCCGAGGCCGAGAAGCACTACCGCGAGCTGGGCTTTGAGGCCCATGGTTACGTGGCAGACGTCACCGACGAGGCCGTCGTCGCCGAGCTCATCGCCAAGATCGAGGCCGACTTTGGCACCACGCCCGACATCCTGGTCAACAACGCTGGCGTCATCCAGCGCACCCCGATGCTCGACATGAGCGCCGAGGACTTCCGCCGCGTCGTCGATATTGACCTCAACGCACCGTTTATCGTGTCCAAGGCCTGTCTGCCCGGCATGATCGCCAAGGGCCACGGCAAGATTATCAACATCTGCTCGATGATGAGCGAGCTGGGCCGCGAGACCATCGCCGGCTATGCCGCGGCCAAGGGCGGCCTGAAGATGCTCACCAAGAACATCTGCTCGGAGTTTGGCGAGGCCAATATCCAGTGCAACGGCATTGGGCCCGGCTACATCGCCACGCCGCAGACCGCGCCGCTGCGCGAGACGCAGCCCGACGGCAGCCGTCACCCGTTTGACCAGTTCATCATTGCCAAGACGCCGGCCGCCCGCTGGGGCACGCCCGAGGATCTGAAGGGCCCCGCCGTGTTCTTGGCTTCCGACGCGTCGAACTTCGTCAACGGCCACATCCTCTATGTCGACGGCGGCATTCTCGCCTATATCGGCAAGCAGCCGCAGTAAGACGTCTGGGCGAGGCGGCGGACGATAAGGTCTGCTGCTCGAGCAGTCCTGACTCGCACGAAGAGCACATTAAGTGCTCTTCGGCTCGTGCGGAACTCGCGACAGACCTTATTGTCCGCCGCCCGCAGAGCGGCCTCTCTGTTGGAAATGCCGCTCAACATAACGAACAATTAATTCAGAAAATAGCGGAAGGTTACCTATCATGAAAATCGCTCTGATCAACGAGAACTCTCAGAACTCCAAGAACCCTATGATCGAGGCTGCCCTTAAGAAGGTTGTCGAGCCCATGGGCCACACCGTCTTTAACTATGGCATGTATGCCGACGCCGACTCCAAGCCCCTCACCTACGTGCAGAACGGCATCCTTGCCGCCGTGCTGCTCAACTCCGGCGCCGCCGACTACGTCGTGACCGGCTGTGGCACCGGCGAGGGCGCCATGCTCGCCTGCAACTCCTTCCCCGGCGTGCTGTGCGGCCATGTTGCCGACCCGCTCGATGCCTACACCTTTGCCCAGGTCAACGACGGTAACGCTGTCGCCATGCCCTTCGCCCTCAAGAACGGCTGGGGCCAGGAGCTCAACCTCGAGTACACCTTCGAGAAGCTCTTTGGCTTTGGTTCGGGCAACGGCTATCCTGCCGAGCGCGTTGAGCCCGAGCAGCGCAACAAGAAGATCCTCGACGGCGTGCGCGCTGTGACCATGCGCCCGCTCGTCGACGTCCTGGGCGAGATCGATCAGGACCTGGTGAAGGGCGCACTTGCCGGCGAGCACTTCCAGGAGTACTTCTTTGCCAACGCAACCGACGAGGCCATCATCGCCAAGGTCAAGGAGATTCTGGACCTCTAATCGCATGACTCATTGCAGCTAACGCAAGCGGCGGTCGTCCCATGTACGGAACGACCGCCGCTTTTTGCTATCTACCGACTGACGCCGCGGGGATAGGCCTCACATGCACCAAGGGGTTGACTAGAGCTCGCAAGCAACCTTGTAGCCATCGCCGATGGCGTCGCGGATGTTGCCGCACTTGTTGGCATCGCCCAACACGTGGGTGGTAACGCCGGCTGCAGCAAGGTCGTCGGCCAACTTGGTATTGGGACGATAGCCCATGGCAAGTACCAGCGTATCGGCATCGGCGATGGTGTGGATCTCGCCGTCCTTTTCGTAGCTGATGGCATCCTCGGTAATCTCGGTCACCTTGGCCTCGGTCAGCACGTGAACGCCCTTGGAGAGCATGCGCGTGATGAGCACCGCGCGACCGGCGCCGCCCTCGTTGGCGGCGAGCGTCTGGGTCATCTCGATGACGGTGACATCGCGATTGGCCGGTGACAGGTCGTTGACCAACGGGGCCAGGTAATCGGCCGTCTCGCAGCCAACGGTGCCGCCGCCCACGATGACGATCTTCTTACCCGGGAAAGCCTTGCCACCCAGCAGGTCGTCAGCCGTCATAACCTGCTTAAAGCCCTGCATGAAGGCCGGGGCGATGGGCTCGGCGCCATAGGCCAGGACAACCTCGGAACCCGCGTAGTCACGCTGAATGTCCTCGGCAGTAAGCTCGGTGCCAAATACGCACTTCACGCCGGCCTCGGCCAGACGACGATACTGATACTTGATCACGCGGGTGAGTTCCTGCTTTGCCGGCGGCACGGCCGCAATACGCATCTCGCCGCCCGGCTCGTCCTGCTTATCCACGAGCACCACGTTGTGGCCGCGCTTGGCGGCAATGTAGGCTGCCTCCATGCCCGCAGGACCAGCGCCCACAGCCAGTACGTTCTTGGCCTCGGCGGCAGGCTCGTAACCGGCCTCGTCGCGCTCAACATCGGGATTGACGGTGCAGGAGATGCGCTTGCCAAACATAATGCCGTTCAGGCAGCGCAGGCAGCCGATGCAGGGGCGGATATCGTCGGCGTTGCCGGCAGCGGCCTTGTTGCAGAACTCGGCATCGCACAGATTGGCGCGGCCCATCATGCAGATGTCGGCAGCACCGTCCTCGATCAGCTCCTCGGCGATCCAGGCTTCATTGATGCGGCCGACCGTGGCGACGGGAATGTTGACGTGCTTTTTAATCTCGCGCGAGCAGGCGGCATGCGAGGCCTGCTGCGTACCGGCGGCGGGAATCGCAGAGCCGCGCTTGATGGTGGTGCCGCCCGACACGTGAATCATGTCGACGCCGGCCTTCTCCAGACGACGCGAGACGTAGATCATGTCGTTGAGGGTCAGGCCGCCATCGGTGTACTCGTCGCCCGAGATACGGACGTCGATGATAAAGTCCTTGCCGCAGCGCTCGCGAATCTCGGCGATGACCTCGAGCAAGAAGCGCATACGGGCGTCGAGCGAGCCGCCGTACTCATCGGTACGCTTGTTGTAGAGCGGAGTCAAAAAGCCGCCGAGCATACCGTGGGCGTGCGCCGCATGGACTTCGACGCCATCGACACCGGCCTTCTGCATACGCACGGCAGCGTCGCCAAACTGATGCGTGAGCTCGTGAATCTCATCGACCGTGATAGGACGCGGTGCCTCGCGGGCATAGGACGGGCCCACAAAGGACGGAGCAATCAGGCGCGGCGTGCCCGGAATGTTAAAGGCCATGTAGGCGGGGTGGAAGAGCTGCGGCATAATCTTGCAGCCATACTCATGGACGGCCGCGGCGAGCTTTTCCCAGCCAGGGATAAACGTGTCGTCGTAGCAGCACATGTCACCCGGCAGATAGGTATAGGTGGGCTCGACCGTCACGACCTCGGTAATGATGAGGCCCACGCCGCCCTTGGCGCGGGCACGGTAATGATCGACCAAGTCGTCGGTCACATAGCCATGATCGGCCAGGTTGGTGGACACCGGCGGCATAAAGACGCGGTTCTTGACCTCGGTCGTACCGACCTTGATCGGACTAAAGAGCATCGGGTAGGCGGAGGACTCCATCCAGGGTTCCTTTCATTTGAGCCGCTCGGCGGCAGTTGCTGACGTACCTATCGTATCAGTATCCGCCGCATTCGTACTCGCTCGCACTCCCCACTTTCAATCCCGATCCTCAAAAAAAGTTGCGGTGGAATACGGAGTAGATGAGGCTTTTAACAGCCAAAACAGTCCGTATTTCACCGCAACTGATGAGCGGGGTGGAATTGAGGACTCAGATAGTCAGTCATGCCCTCATCCGCCACTCCCTCACCTACAGCGCGCCGTCCAGCATAAGGTTCACCTTGAGCACGTTGACCGTGGGCTCGCCGAACACGCCGAGGAAACGGCCCTTGGTGCACTGGGCGATGATCTCGCGAACCTCGCCTTCACTCTTGCCCGTGGCCTTCGCCAGGCGCGGGACCTGGTACTCGGCGGCATCGGGAGAGATCTCGGGGTCGAGCCCTGAGCCGGAACACGTCACCAGGTCGACGGGCACAGCGTCCATATCGGCATCGGGGTTGGCGGCGCGGATCTTCTTCACGCGCGCATCCACAAGCTGCCGATACTCCTCACTCGCCGGGGACAGGTTGGATGGGGCACCATACGCCATGAGCTCGCCATCTTCGCCTTCGAAAATTGACACGTTCTGGATGCGGCCCCACATGTGATCCTCATCCTCGAAGTTCTGGCCGATGAGCTCGGAACCCACAACCTTGCCGTCGACCGTAATGAGCGAACCGTTCGCCTGATACGGGAACGCAACCTGGGCAATGCCGGTCACGACAAGCGTATAGCCCAGGCCGCAGACAACGGTAAACAGCGCGAACACGCCCAGTGCGCGCGATGCAACACCTTTGAACATACAAACCTCCACTTACATAATGCCGCAGAACGCGAGCAGCATGTCGATGAGCTTGATGAATACGAACGGGGCAACGATGCCGCCCAGACCCCACACGAGCAGGTTGTGGGTCAGCAGCTGTCCGGACGGGACCTCGCGGTACTTAACGCCCTTCAGCGCGGCCGGGATCAGCGCGACGATAACGAGCGCGTTATAGATGATGGCCGAAAGAACCGCGGACAGCGGGCTTGCCAGACCGAGGATGTTGAGGGCGTCCAACCCGGGGTAGATCGGCGAGAACAGGGCCGGGATGATAGCGAAGTACTTCGCCATGTCGTTGGCCACCGAGAAGGTCGTGAGCGAACCGCGGGTCATGAGCAGCTGCTTGCCGATACGCACGACCTCGATGAGCTTGGTGGGGCTGGTGTCGAGGTCGACCATGTTGCCGGCCTCCTTGGCAGCCTGGGTGCCCGTGTTCATGGCCACGGCGACATCCGCCTGCGCCAGCGCCGGCGCGTCGTTGGTGCCGTCGCCGGTCATGGCGACCAGGTGGCCCTCACGCTGGAACTCGCGGATCTTCTCGAGCTTGCCCTCAGGGGTGGCCTCGGCCAGGAAGTCGTCAACGCCGGCCTCGGCGGCGATTGCCGCGGCGGTGAGCGGGTTGTCGCCCGTCACCATGATGGTCTTGATGCCCATCTTGCGCAGGTCGGCGAACTTCTCCTTAACGCCGGACTTGATGATGTCCTTGAGGTACACAACGCCCAGCACGCGGCAGTTCTTGGTCACGACCAGCGGGGTGCCGCCGGCCTTGGCGATGCGCTCGACGGCCTCGTCGCACTCCTGGGAGAACACGCCGCCGGCTGCCTCCACATAGGTGCGCACGGAATCGGCAGCGCCCTTGCGGATCTCATTGCCCTCGTAGTTCACACCGGACATGCGGGTCGCCGCGGTGAAGGGGATGAACTCCATACCCTTATCCTCGAGTGTGCGGCCGCGCAGACCGAACTGCTCCTTGGCGAGCACGACGATGGAACGGCCTTCGGGGGTCTCGTCGGCCAGCGAGGAAAGCTGGGCGGCATCGGCCAGCTCCGCGGGATCGATGCCGTCGACCGGGATGAACTCGGCGGCTTGGCGGTTACCCAGGGTGATGGTGCCGGTCTTGTCGAGCATGAGGATGTCGACGTCGCCGGCGGCCTCGATGGCGCGGCCGGACATGGCCAGCACGTTGGCCTCGTTCAGACGGCTCATGCCGGCGATGCCGATGGCGGAAAGAAGGGCGCCGATGGTAGTAGGAGCCAGGCACACGAGCAGCGCCACGAGCGTGGTCACGGCCGTGGGGTTGTCCATGTCGTTAAGACCGACCGAGAAGCAGGAGTAACAATACAGGGCCAGCGTGACCAGGATAAAGACGATGGAGAGGGCCACCAGGAAGATCTCCAGAGCGATCTCGTTAGGGGTCTTCTTGCGCGCGGCACCCTCGACCATCGCGATCATTTTGTCCAGGAAGCTCTGGCCGGGCTCACTGGAGATCTTGACGATGATCCAGTCGGACAGCACCGTGGTACCACCGGTAACGGCAGAGCGGTCGCCGCCGGCCTCGCGGACCACGGGGGCGGACTCGCCGGTGATGGCGGACTCGTCAACGGAAGCAGCGCCCTCGATGACGTCGCCGTCGCCGGGAATCTGCTCGCCGGCGCGTACGATCACCAGGTCGCCGCGCGTGAGCTCGGTGCCGGGAACGACGGTGAAGTGCTCCTTGTCCTCAACGGACTCGATGCGATGGGCCTCGACATCCTTCTTGGCCGCACGCAGGGAATCGGCCTGGGCCTTACCGCGGCCCTCGGCAAGCGCCTCGGCGAAGTTCGAGAACAGGTCGGTAAGCCACAGGATGACCGCGATGGCGACCACATAGTAGGCGGGCACACCCGCGTCCTGCACACCGAAAATGGAAGCGACGGCCAGGACGGAGGTCATGACGGCGGAAAGCCACACCAGGAACATGACCGGGTTTTGAATCTGGACGCGAGGATCCAGCTTGGCAAACGAGTCGCGGACCGCGCGGCCCATCATGTCTTTTTGCATAGTCATAAATCTGCGCCCTCCTTTACGCAATCATCTGGAAGAACTCGGCAACGGGGCCAAGCGCCAGGGCCGGAAAGAAGCTCAGGGCACCGATCAGCAGAACGATGAACACGAGCAGGAATACGAACATGCCGTTGGTGGTAGACAAGGTACCGGCGCTCTCGGCGACCTTACCCTTCTTGGCCAGCGAGCCGGCGATAGCCAGCGTACCGATGATGGGCATGAAGCGGGCGAACAGCATCTCGAGGCCGAGCATGACGTTGATCCAGGGAATGTTGCAGTTCATGCCTGCAAACGCCGAGCCGTTGTTGCCGCCGCATGAGGTGAAGGCATACAGCGCCTCGGAGAAGCCGTGCGCGCCACCATTGTTGAGCTGGTCGGCAAGACCGGGCACCATGCAGGCGATGGCCGAGCACACCAGAATGGCAAACGGAGTTGCCAAGCACAGGACAACTGCCCAGCGCATCTCGCCCGGCTCGATCTTCTTGCCCAGGAACTCAGGCGTGCGTCCGACCATGAGGCCGGCGATGAACACTGTGAGGATGGCGAAGCCGATCATGCCGTACAGGCCGCAGCCCACGCCGCCGAAGACGACCTCGCCCAGAGCAATCTGGAGCATCTGGACAAAACCGCCCAGCGGGGTGTAGGAGTCGTGCATGGAGTTAACCGAGCCGTTGGAAGCAGCCGTCGTGAAAGCAGACCAGGTAGAAGAGGAGGCGATACCGAAACGGCTCTCCTTGCCCTCCATGTTGCCGCCGGCCTGGCCGTCGGTCATCTCGATATTGACCGCTCCGCCATCGGCCAGCTGCGGGGTGCCCGCATGCTCGTTGACGGCGATGATGCCGGTGAAGATCACCAGCAGGATGAACATGGCGGCAAAGATGGCCTTGCCCTGCTTGGTGTTCTTGACGCCGATACCGAAGGCGAAGCAACAGGCGGCCGGGATCAGCAGCAGGCTGGTCATCTCGATGATGTTGGTGAAGGCACTGGGGTTCTCATACGGATGGGCGGAGTTCACGCCGAAGAAGCCGCCGCCGTTGGTGCCGGACTGCTTGATGGCGACCTGAGGAGCCGCGGGACCCTGGGGCAGGAACTGCTCGGTGACCACGCGCGCGCCCTCGACAACCTTGCCGTCGACCTTGACCGTGTCGCCCTCGATCTGGGCGCCGTCGATGACGCTCCAGCCGCCGTCTGCATTAGGCTGAACAGCGACGGGTTCTACGAGCTCAGCCTTCTGAGCCGGCTGGAAGTTGGAGATGACGCCACCGGCAGCCAGGCAGATGCCGAACACGAGGTTCAGCGGAATGAGCACATACAGGACGGTGCGGGTGAGGTCGACCCAGAAGGAACCCAGACCCTGCTCCTTGACCTGACGGAAGCTGCGGATCAGCGCGAACATGACCGCGATACCGGTGCCAGCGGAAACGAAGTTCTGCACAGTGAGACCCATGAACTGCACAAGGTAGGACAGGGTGGTCTCACCGGAGTAGGACTGCCAGTTGGTGTTGGTTATGAAGGAAGCAGCCGTATTGAACGACAGGTCCCATGACACACCCGGCAGGTGCTGGGGATTGCCTGGCAAGAAGGACTGAAGCGCCTGGAGTGCCACAAGAGTCACGAGGCCGATCCCCGAAAAGACCAGCACGCTCGCCAGATAGCGCCTACACCCCATCTGTTCTGCCGCGTCGATGCGAAGCAGACGATAGACGCCACGCTCCACAGGAGCAATCACAGGCGACAGGAACGTATGCTCACCATCCATGATATGGGCCATGAACCGACCGAGCGGAACGGCCAGGACGACGAGTACGGCAAAGTACAAGATGTACTGAATCGCAGCGTCCATAGTTTACGAATCACTCCTCATCAGAATGTAGATGTAATAGATAAGAAGTCCAATGCAGACGACTCCGATGATGGGAATGAGGATGTCCATTTACCGCCCCTTTCACACGCGGTCCGATGTCTCGGACGCCTGCCCTCGCAAGCGTCTGGGGACAGTAAACGCTTCTAGGGATTAAAGAGGCGTGAGGGCCGGGGCTCACGTCCTTAAGATGCCGTAAAGATGCAGGTAGAAAGCACTATTGCAGCTGCAGTGCGCCTATACTCGACCTCGCGAGCATACAGTGGTGTCTTCACCGCGTATGCACGCATGGACAACGCTTCAGAAAGGCTACGCTATGCAGCGCGACGCATCGGACACTCGCGTCAATCCAGACCTCATCCTCAAGGCAATTGAGAAAGACGGGGTCGCCGATGACACTCGAACCAGCCGGGGACACCTCAAAATTTTCTTTGGCTACGCTGCTGGCACAGGCAAAACCTATGCGATGCTTCAAGCCGCCCACGCCGCCAAGCGGCGAGGTGTCGACGTCGTCGCGGGATACATCGAGCCGCACGAACGTCCGGCAACTGCCCATCTTGCACAAGGGCTTGAGAACGTGCCCTGTAAACTCATCGAGCACAACGGCATTGCGCTCAGCGAGTTCGATCTAGATGCGGCTATCGAGCGCGCCCCTCAGCTCATCCTTGTCGACGAGCTCGCCCATACGAATGCGCCGGGGTCTCGCCACGACAAACGCTATCAAGACGTCGAGGAACTTCTACATGCGGGCATCGACGTCTATACGACCGTGAACGTTCAGCATATCGAGAGCCTAAACGACATGGTTGCATCCATCACCGGCGTTGTCGTGAGCGAACGAATCCCCGACCGTATCTTCGATGATGCCGACCAGGTCGAGCTCGTCGACATAGAGCCCGAAGACCTACTTGAGCGCCTTCGCGCCGGCCTCGTCTACCGTCCCGCACAAGCCGACCGAGCGCAACAGCATTTTTTTACCGTCGAGAACCTCACCGCACTCCGAGAAATCGCGCTGCGCCGCTGCGCCGATCGCACCGGTCACCTCACAGACGCCGCACGCGTGCTGGGAAACCGTGACTACTACACCAGGGAGCGTATCTTAGTCTGTGTCTCCCCGGCGCCGACCAATCCCCGCATCATCCGTGCCGCCGCACGCATGGCGAAAGCGTTTCGCAGCGAACTCGTCGCCCTGTTCGTAGAGAGCCCGCGCACGCAAGCCATGAGCGATGATGAGCGCGCCAAGCTTGCAGCCAATATCGCCCTAGCCGAGCAGCTCGGAGCACATATGGAAACCGTCTATGGCGACGACATCGCGTTTCAGATCTCCGAGTTCGCGCGCCTGTCGGGTATTTCGAAGATCGTCATGGGGCGCACGGGCGAGCGCAGCAGCGTCCGTCAGGCCCTCTTCGGCCGCAAATCTCTCGTAGAACAGCTCATAACATTCGCCCCGAACCTCGACATTTACATCATTCCAGAACAGTCGACTCCGCCCTCCCGACCCAAAGGACGCCGCCATGCGCTCGCCCTGCAGCCGCCCAGCAGCCGAAACGTGCTTCGCACGCTGGCCCTCTCTCTTGCCGCCACGGCGATCGGCACGGCTTTCCGCCATCTGGGATTTGCCGACTCCAGCATCATATCCCTCTATATCTTCACGG